>NZ_SGXU01000019.1:0-53507 GCF_005435015.1 Halorubrum sp. SP9 | reverse complement strand
GCCGAGGTGGGCGACATGGACCTGTTCGGAACCGCCGGGATCCGCGGCGGCGTCGCCGTTCGCCGCGCCGGCCGACTCCCGACGCCGGCGCTCGCGCACGCCTCGCGCGGCCGCTACGGCGTGATGCTCACCGCCTCGCACAACCCCCCCACGGACAACGGGATCAAGCTGTTCCGGGACGGCGCCGAGTTCGACCGCGACCTGGAGCGCGCCGTCGAATCGCGCGTCGCCGCCGAGGAGTCGGTCGCCCCGTGGGACGAGTGGACCCGGGCCGCCCGGACCGACCCGCTGGAGGGTTACCTGGACGACGTGTGCGAGTACGCCGCGGGGTTCGGCGCCGACCTCGACGGCCTCCGGGTCGCGGTCGACTGCGGCAACGGGATGAGCGCGCCCGCGACGCCGACCGTCCTCCGCGAACTCGGCGCCAGCGTGGTCACGCTCAACGGGAACGTCGACGGCCACTTCCCCGGCCGGGGGAGCAAGCCGACCCCGGAGACGCTGGCCGACCTGCGCGCGTTCGTCGCCGACGCCAACGAGGGCGTGGACGACCCCGGCCGCCCGAGGCCGGACGCCGAAGGCGACGGCGACGCGGAGGGATTCGCGTTCGCCATCGGCCACGACGGCGACGCCGACCGGATCGTGATCGTCGACGCGGACGGGGAGGTCGTCCACGAGGACACGGTGCTCGCGGTGCTCGCGGAGCGATACACCCGTACGAGCGGCGCGGCGGACCCGGTCGTCGTGACGACGCCGAACGCCTCCGGACGCATCGACGAGCGCGTCCGCGAGGCCGGCGGCCGCGTCGAGCGCGTGCGACTCGGCGCGCTTCACGAGGGGATCGCCGCGGTTCGCGGAGAGAGCGCCCCCGGCGACGATACCCGCGTCGTCTTCGCCGCCGAGCCGTGGAAGCACATCCACGTCGGCTTCGGCGGGTGGATCGACGGCGTCACCTCCGCGGCGGTGATCGCCCGTCTCGTCGCTGACGAGGGGCTGGACGCGCTCCGAGAACCGGTCACCGAACGCCCGTACCGGAAGGTGAGCGTCGCCTGCCCCGACGACGCGAAGGCGACGGCGATGGACCGACTGGAGACGGCCCTCCCCGAGGCGTTCCCCGACGCGGCGGTCGACACGGACCACGGCGTCCGGCTGGAGTTCGACGACGCCTCGTGGGCGCTGGTGCGTCCCTCCGGCACGGAGCCGTACGTCCGCGTGTACGCGGAGAGCGACGACGTCGACGCGCTCGTGGCCGAGGTCGAGGAGATCGTCGAGGACGCGGTCGCGGCGGCGTAGAGCGGCAGGCGGTTCGAGCGGCGAGACCCGGTGTTGATCCGTGTCGTTCTCCGCTCCGTTTACGACCGGTATCAATCCGGATTTGTGGATCAAAATCGCGACATTCGCCGGTGATTCCCCAGGTATTCGGCCGCTTCTTTCCACGAACGTGTCTCCTCAGTGCCGAGGGAACGACGAATTTATGCCGCGTTCCGACGGGGATACAGACGAGATGGCATCCGACTTCGAGCGGCGGCGGTTCATCAAGGCGGCAAGCGCAGCGGGCCTCATCGGTCTCGCCGGGTGTAGCGGCGGCCCGAGCGGGAGCGACGGGTCGGGCGGCGGGAACGCGTCCGACGGCTCTTCGGGTTCGGACGGCGGCGAGGGGTCGGACGAGCCCCCGGCGACGGTCGGCATCGTGTACTCCGACGGCGGCCTCGGCGACAACTCGTTCAACGACGCCGCACAGCAGGGAATTCTCCAGGCCGAAGAGGAGTTCGGCATCGCGTACGACGAGTCCGAGCCGGACGGGGCCGGCGAGTTCGGCCAGTTCCAGCAGCTGTACGCGAGCTCGACGGATCCGGACTACGACCTCGTCTCCTGTATCGGGTTCAACCAGGGCGACGCGCTCTCCGAGACCGCGCCGCAGTTCCCCGATCAGGACTTCATGATCGTCGACACGACGGTCGACGAGCCGAACGTCGCGAACTACCTGTTCCGCGAGCACGAGGGCTCGTTCCTGATGGGCGTCCTCGCCGGCCGGCTGACCGAGACCGACTTCTCCGCCGGCGCGGGGGCGACGGCGCCCGACTCGACGAACGTCGGATTCGTCGGCGGCGTCGACAGCCCCGTCATCCGCCGGTTCCAGGCCGGCTTCGAGGCGGGCGTCGACTACGCGTCCGACGACGTCGACGTCATCACGAGCTACGTCGGCAGCTACGCCGACCCCTCCGGCGGCCGGGAGCAGGCGCTGTCGATGTATCAGAGCGGCGCGGACATCGTCTACCACGCCGCGGGCGCGACTGGCGTCGGCGTGTTCCAGGCCGCCCAGTCCGAGGGTCGGTTCGCGTTCGGCGTCGACCAGGACCAGTCGGTCTCTGAGCCGTCGTTCGCCGACGTGATCGTCGCGTCGATGGTGAAGCGCGTCGACACCGCGGTGTACGAGTCGATCTCGAACGTGATCGACGGCAGCCATCAGGGCGGAAACACGATCGCGCTCGGCCTGGAATCGAACGGCGTCGAGTGCGTCTACGGCCAGGAGATCGGCGGTCAGGTACCGGAAGACATCAAGACCGCGGTGGCGGACGCGCGCGACGAGATCATCGCCGGCAACATCGACGTGCCGGAGACGACGAGCAACTGAGCCCGGGAACGCCGGCTCCCGAGCGCGCTCCGAGGCGGCTTCCGGTCTCGGAGTCCGGACTGACTTGCCCCGGTCTCGGAGTCCGGACCGACCCGGCGGACGCGACGTTCTCGACCGCTCGGGGTGCGTCAGCTCGGAATCCGCGCGTTTTTAGGCTCCGGCGCGGAGTTACGGGTGAATGAACCCGGCGGTCCACTTGGACGGTATCACGAAGCGATTCCCCGGGGTCGTCGCGAACGACGACGTTGATCTCGCGGTGGAGCGGGGGAGCGTCCACGCCCTGCTCGGGGAGAACGGGGCCGGCAAGACCACGCTGATGAACGTGCTGTACGGCCTCTACCGGCCGACCGACGGGACCGTCCGCCTCGACGGCGAACCGCAGTCGTTCGACTCGCCGCGGGACGCGATCGACGCCGGCGTCGGCATGATCCACCAGCACTTCATGCTCGTCGACCCGATGACGGTGTGGGAGAACGTCGTCTTGGGCAACGAGCCGACGACCTGGGGCGGACTGCGCGTCGACAGGGAGGCGGCTCGCGAGGCCGTCGTCGAACTGAGCGAGCGCTACGGCTTCGATGTCGACCCGGACGCAACGATCGCGGACATCTCGGTCGGGGAACAGCAGCGCGTCGAGATCCTGAAGGCCCTGTACCGCGGCGCCGACGTGCTCATCATGGACGAGCCGACCGCGGTGTTGACTCCGCAGGAGGTCGAGGAGCTGTACGGCGTCTTCGAGGAGCTCACCGACCAGGGCAAGACGATCATCTTCATCTCGCACAAGCTCGGCGAGGCGCTCTCCGCGGCCGACGAGATAAGCGTCCTGCGCGACGGCGTCAACGTCGGGACCGTCGCTACGTCGGACGTGACGCGGGAGGAGCTCGCGAAGATGATGGTCGGCCGGGAGGTGCTGATGGACCCCGCGACGACGCCCCAGGAGGCGGGCGACCGGGTGTTGGAGGTCACCGACCTCAGCGTCGACGACGACCGGGGCGTGGAGGCGGTCTCCGACCTCTCCTTCGAGCTCCGCGCCGGCGAGATCATGGGCGTCGCGGGCGTCGACGGAAACGGTCAGCTACAGCTCGTGGAGGCGATCACGGGCCTCCGCAGACCGTCGTCCGGAGACGTCCGCTACCGCGGCGAGCCGATGGCGGGGAAGACCCGCCGCGACCGGATCGACCGCGGGATGGCGTTCATTCCCGAGGACCGGCAGGAGCGGGGCCTCGTGATGTCCTACGATCTCACCGAAAACGCCATTCTCGGAAGCCAACACGACCCCCCGTTCGCCGAGAGGGGTCGGATCGACTGGCGGGCGTCCCGAGACCACGCCGAGTCCGTCATCGAGCAGTACGACGTGCGACCGCCCGACGCCGACGCCGAGGCAGAGTCGCTGTCGGGCGGTAACCAGCAGAAGTTCATCGTCGGCCGCGAGTTCGAGCGCGACCCCGACCTCGTCGTCGCGACGCACCCGACCCGCGGCGTCGACATCGGATCGACGGAGTTCCTCCACGATCGGCTGCTCGACCTTCGTTCGCAGGGGAAGGCCGTGCTTCTGGTGTCATCGAAGCTCGACGAGGTACAGGGGCTCTCCGACCGGCTCGCGGTGATGCACGAGGGCGAGTTCACCGGGGTCGTCGACCCCGCGACCGTGACCGAGGAGGAGATCGGTCTGCTGATGGCCGGCGAGTCGCTCGACGACGACTCCGTCGAGGGGGCGGCGCTTCACGAGGCGGCAAGCGAGGAGGTGGGGGGCGAGGAGACGGCAAGCGAGGGGGCGGCAACCGAGGAGGTCGAGGGCGAGAAGGCGGGCGAGGGGATCGACGACACGACCGCCGGCGACGAGGGGGTGGACGCGTGAGCGAATCGGACGCGGACGGGCGCCCGTCCGTCGTCGCCCGCCTCGTCGCGCCGTTCGTCGACCGGAGCGTCGCGGAGCGGCTCGTGATAAGCGTCGCCGCGATCCTGCTTTCGATCGTCATCGGCTTCGCGATCGTGCTCGTCTCGGGCCGGATCGCCGAGTGTACGACCGCGGCCTGGACGATGCCGCTCACGGGACTGGGGTTCTGTTACGACCCGGTCGAGGTGTACGTCGTGCTGTTCAACGGCGCGCTCGGCTACCCGTTCGCCGTCGGTGACCCCGGCCTGTTGAATCCCGAATGGACTCCGTTCAACCTCTCGTTCGGCCTGACGCTTTCGGAGACGACGCTGCTGATCTTCACGGGGCTGTCGGTCGCCGTCGCCTTCCGCGCCGGCCTGTTCAACATCGGAACGCAGGGGCAGCTCGTCGTCGGCGCGCTCGCGACCGCGCTCTCGGTCCTCGCGGTCGCGCCCCTGCTCCCCGCCGGTCGGATCGCCGGGGTCGTGCTGGTCGTCATCGGAGCCGCCGCCGGCGCCGTAGCCGGCGGGTTCTGGGGGGCGATACCCGGGGCGCTCAAGGCGTACGCCGACGCCAACGAGGTGATAACGACGATCATGCTCAACTTCGTCGCCGCGAACGTCGCGTACGTGCTCGTGTTGGAGGTGTTCCGCGCCGAGGGCTCCTCAGTGGTCGCCACCAGGTACGTCCCCGAATACGCCCAGTTCCTCCCGTGGCTGTTCCCGCAGTCCAGCGACTTCGCGCTGATCGCGCTCCTCGTCGGTGTCGTCTTCATCGGGGCGCTCTACTACTTCGTCGAGCACACGTCGCTCGGGTACGACCTCCGGACGAGCGGCGTCCAGGCGGCGGCCGCCGAGTACGGCGGCGTGAACGCGAAGCAGACGACCGTGCGGGCGATGACGCTGTCCGGCGCCCTCGGCGGCCTCGGCGGCTCGGTGTGGGTGCTGATGTCCGAGGGGCGGTGGATGGCCTCGGTCCCCGACCTCGGCTTCGACGGCATCACCGTCTCGATCCTGGCCGGAAACAACCCGATCGGCGTGTTGCCGGCGGCGTTCCTCTTCGGGGTCCTGAAGGGCGGCGCCCTGGAGATCGGCTTCCGGACGGACGTCCCCACGGAGCTCGTCGCGGTGTTGCGCGGGCTCATTATCCTGTTCGTCGCGATGCCGGAATTCTTCCGGATGATCGGGCGATACACCGGCGTCGGCGGGCCCCCAGGCGGCGTCCCGGGGACGACCGAGCCGGACGAGACCGCCGGCGGTGACCGGGGTGAGACCGATGCGTAACCCGCTCGCGGCCGCGTCGATCCCGATCCTCGACGACCTGATCGAGTCGGACTACGTGCGCTCGCTGGTCGTCGGCACCGCCGGGCTGCTCGCGCTGCTCGGCGCGTTCGGGCTCGCGTTCCCGGGTTCGGTCGCGGGCGACCTCGCCGGTATCGTCTTCTCGACGAGCACCGCGACGTCGACGGCGCGGCTCGCGGCGCCCATCGTGCTCGCCGGGCTGGGCGGCATCTTCGCCGAAAAGTCGGGCGTCATCAACATCGGGCTGGAGGGACTGCTCATCATCTCGGCGTTCGTGTCGGTGTACGCCGCGTCGGTCGTCGGCATCGGGAACGCCGTCCTCGGCGTCCCGGCGCTCGCGGTCGGGTTCCTCGCCGGCATCGCCGCGTCGACGCTCCTGTCGGCGCTGTTCGCGGTCGTCTGCATCGAGTTCAAGGCCGACCAGATCATCGCCGGGCTGGCCGTCTGGCTCATCGCGTTAGGGCTCGCGCCGTTCATGTCGACCGTGTTCTTCGGCGGCGTCAACACGCCGAACCTCGGCGCGAACGTCGGATGGCGGTACTCGACCGCGATGGTGATCGTCGCGACCGTCGGCTCGTGGTGGCTGTTGAACCAGACCGGCTTCGGGAAACACCTCCGGGCGGCCGGCGAGAACCCGAAGGCGCTCGACACGGTCGGCGTCTCGGTCTCGAAGGTGCGGTACGCCGGCGTCCTGCTTTCGGGCGTCCTCTCCGGGGTCGGCGGCTCGGCGCTGGCGCTGTCGATCGGGCAGTTCGTCGGCTCCGGCGAGACGATGGTTCAGGGGAAGGGGTTCATCGCCATCGTCGCGTACCTGTTCGGCAACTACAACCCGCTCGGGACGCTCGGCGCCGGCGTGCTGTTCGCCGGCCTCGACGCGACCCAGATCCGCCTCCAGCAGCTCGGCTACGCGATTCCGGACACGCTGGTCCAGACCATCCCGTACGTCATGGTGATCGTCGTGCTCGCGCTGGTCGGCCGGACCCAGATCCCCGAGGCCGCGGGCGAACACTACGAGACCGAGGAGTAGAGACGGCGAGGGGAACGGCCGCCGCGAACGCCGCCCCGCGGTCAGTCCGACGCGCTCGGGTCGTCGGCCGGCGACGGCAGCCGCAGGTCGGCGAAGTCGTCGGCGTCGCCGACGCCGGTGACGATCTTGACCTCGTCCGTGATCGGGACGCCGACGCAGGAGAGGCGCGCGTTCTCCTCGCGGATCTGCTCGTCGGAGAGGACCGACTGGCCCGGCATCGCCACGTCGCCCTCGACGACGATCACGGCGCAGTTCGAGCAGGCGCCGCCGCGACAGGCGTACGGCCACGAGCGCCCGCCGCGTTCCGCGGCCTCGAGGATCGACTCGCCGGGCTCGACGAGGAACCGACCGTACGCCGGCAGGTCGAGGTCGGCCTCGGCCGCCTTCTCGAAGAGGTCGTCGTCGTCGACCGCCCAGCCGCGCTCGGCCATCACGTCGCGGTCGAGGTGGTAGACGGTCGACGGCGTGCCGGTACGCACCGGCTCGACCGACCCCTCGGCGTACCGCCGGACCACGTCCGCCGCTTCCGGGACCGGTTCGTCGGCGAGGCCGTCGAACCAGTCACGGACCGTCGCGGGCGCGAGGTTCGACTCGGCGGCGACCGCCTCGATGTCGACCCCTTCGAGCCGGGCGACGGTCGAGACGAACCCCGACGAGTCGAGCGTCGCTATCGTCTCCTCGACCCACTCCTCGGAGCGACCGTACCACGAGGCGAGTTCCGCCGTGCCGATCCCCCGGTCGTACGCGACGGCGGTCATCAGCGCCGCGGTCGCCTCCGACGACCTGACCTCCGGGAGCCACGCCCGGATCCGATCGGCGTCCGTCTGATCGAGTTGGCCCATACCCGTACCACGCGGCTCCGGGGCGTTAAACGGTGAGCCTGAACAGTTAGGCCTCGCGGGCGCGTCCGTCGGACCGCGGTCCGCCCCGGAATCCGTCGCCTCCGACGCGACCGAAACGGGAGCAAAGAGTTTTGCCGGGCGCACGACACGGTCCGGTAATGGATATCGACGAGTACGACGTCGTCGTGGCGGGCGCCGGGACCGCCGGCTGTTACGCCGCCGCGACGATCGCGAACGAGGGGCTCGACGTCGTCATCGTCGAGCGGAAGGACGAACAGGAGGCCGGCCACATCGCCTGCGGCGACGCGCTGAAGGGGGCCGACGCCTTCCCCGAGGCGATCCCGAAAGACCGGCTCGAACCCGCGTTCACGAACACCGGCGTCGACCACGGTCGGTTCGAGATCCCCCAAGAGGACACGGTCTTGGAGATCCCGGTGCCCGGGGAACTCGCCGTCATCGACCGCTGGGAGTACGGCCGACAGATCATCGCCGGCGCCGAAGACGCGGGCGTCGACTTCCACTACGACACCGTCATCAACGACGTGGCGCAAGACGAGACGGGCCGCGTCACGGGGCTTCACGCGGTGCGGAAGGGCGACCCCCGGACCTACGCCGCGGACGTCGTGATCGACGGCGCCGGGTCGCTCTCGCTGCTCCAGGACAAGGCCGACTTCGAGGGGACCACCTTCGACACGAACGTCCGGTACTCGCAGTTCTGCTCGGCGTACCGCGAGATCGTCGAGGTGCCGGAGCCGGTCGAGTGGGACGACGCCTTGGTGTTCAAGGCGACCGACCGCGCCGCGGGCTACCTCTGGTACTTCCCGCGGACCAGCACCGAGATCAACGCCGGGCTCGGCTTCCAGATGACCGAGGAGCCGATGCAGCTCGTCGAGTCGCTGAAGGAGGACCTCCGGGACCGGCCCGAGTTCGAGGGCGCGGAGGTCACGGACAAGCTCGGCGCCGCCCTCCCCACGCGTCGCCCCTACGACTCGGCGGTCGCGCCGGGGTACATGGCGGTCGGCGACGCCGCCGGCCACGTGAACCCGACGACGGGCGGCGGGATTGCGGGGGCCGCATACGCGGGCAAGTACGCCGGCGAACAGGCGGTGAAGGCGGTCTCCGACGGCGACGTGACCGAGGAGAACCTCTGGCGGTACAACACCCGCGTGATGGACCACTTCGGCGGGCGCTACGCCGGTCTCGACGTGTACAACGTCCTCTCGACCGCGGTCGACGTCGACGACCTGATGGGGCTGCTCGCGTCGCTGCCGGGCGAGAAGCTCGCGGAGGCGCTGTACGAGGGGTCGACCTCGATGTCCTTCGGGCTGAAGGTGAAGGCCGCGATCAAGAGCTTCGGCTACTGGGGGACGATCCGAAACTTCTACCAGACGAAGTCGCTGGCCGACGAGCTGCTCGCCCACTACGACGAGTACCCGACGAGCCCCGCCGCGATGGCCAACTGGACCCGCGAGCGCGACGCCATCATGGACCGCGTGTACGAGACGACCGGCGCCGACGCGAAGTACTGAAGCGTGAGCGGCTACCGACTCACGACCGTCGAGACGGTGCGCGAGGAGGGCTCGTGGGCGTTCACCGCCCGCGAGGGCGACGAGGACCGCGAGGTGTTCCTCGTGCCGTGCGCGGACGAGCCGGGTGAGGCCGACGATTCCGTCGATCCGCCCGTCCGCGCGTGGATCAACCGCTGTACCCACGAGGACCAGCGCCTCCACCGCGAAGGGATAGGAGCCGTGACGCGGGGCGGCTCCGTCGTCTGCCCGAAGCACGGCTCGGCGTTCGATTCCTGTGAGGGCTCCTGCGACAACGGCGAGGCCGCCGGGACGACGCTCCGCTCGATCGACGTCGATGTGCGCGACGGCGCTGTGTTCCTCACGGACGACGACCTCACCTACCTCTACGAGGGGTTACCGGACGACGACGGCGACGACGAGGGGCCGGCGTCGAGCTCGCACCTGACGTTCTGAGTTGCGAAGATCCGAGAGGCAGACTCGTGGTCGGCTCCTTTTAAATAGGCGACTGTGCGGTGACGTTCATCGAAGCCCCAGCCACTCGGCTGTACGGTTTTGTATATAAGTGATCGTTCGACACCAACACCGACACCACCGAAGTCTCAACCGCTCGGCTGTACGCGGCCGTTTATAGATGACAGATCGATACCGACACCGCCGAAGCCCCAGCCGTGAGGGCTCGGTGCGCTCGCTGCGCTCCTCGTCGCTCGTTTCACTCGCTCCTGCGGTGCTTTCGTCGCGCGCCTTCGCCCTCACGGCTGCCCCTTCGAGTCCCGCCCGGCACCGCACCTCACACCTCCCCAGCCTCGCCGCTCGCTCCGGGCTCCCTACGGTCGCCCGTCGCTCACGGCGTCCCTCGCACGCGCTCCTCGCAGCCGCCTAGGCCGGCCGCTCGGAGGCGCGCGCTACCGCAGTTGTTTATAAAAGCCGTCGCGGATGCTTTTAAATATCGGCAGAGAAGCGCGCCAGGGTCTTACGGCCGCGTCTCGGCGACCCGCCGGATCGCGCCGGCGATCACGTCGATGCCGATCCCGATGTCGTCCTCGACGACGTCGAAGTCGCTCGTGTGGTGGCCGCCGGGGTGGTCGGTACCGACGCCGAGGTAGCAGGCGAGCCCGCCCTGCTCCTGGACGTAGTTCATCAGGTACGTCGCGTCCTCGGAGCCGCCGAGCTCGTCGCTGTCGACGATGTTCGTGACGCCCGAGACGTCGCCCGCAGACTCCCGCACGAGCCCCGCGAGCGCGTCGTCGCTCGTCGCGCTGGGCGCTTCGCCGAGCGTGGAGACGTCGACCTCGCAGTCGTGCATCTCCGCGGCCGAGTCGAGGACCCGGTCGGCGTGGTCGGACATGTACTCGGCGAGGTCGGTCGTCTGCCCGCGCACTTCGCCCTCGATGTACGACTCCTCGGGGATGATGTTCGTCGCGGTGCCGCCGCCGACGAGTCCGGCGTTCACCCGCGTCGGGCCGTCCGCGTGCCGCGGGATGGCGTAGAGGTTCTGGATCGCGGCCGCCATCGCCTGAACCGTGTTCCGGCCCTGCTCGGGGCGCGCGCCGGCGTGCGCGGGTTCGCCCGTGAACTCGGCGAGGAAGTGCCGCACCGCGAGGAACCCCTCGATGCCGCAGACGACCTCGCCGGAGGGGTGGTCGAGGCCGACGTGGACCGCGTACAGGTAGTCGACATCGTCGAGGTGGCCCGACTCGGCCATCGGCTTGCCGCCGACGATCTGCTCTTCGCCCGGCTGGAAGAACACCTTCAGCGTGCCCGAGAAGTCGGAGTCGAGGATCACGTCGAGCGCGCCGAGCCCCATCGTCGCGTGGGCGTCGTGGCCGCAGGCGTGCATGAACCCCTCGTGTTCGGAGCGGAACCCCTCACCGGCCGGGACGTGGTCGCCCGACTCCGACTCCGTGATCGGGAGCCCGTCGATGTCGACCCGCAGACCGACCACCGGGCCGTCGCCGCGCTCGACGACCGCGACGCAGCCGGTGTAGCCGCCCGAGAGCTGTTCGAGGACTTCGGGATCGGCGCCCGCCTCGCGGGCCCGCTGTTCCCACTCCGCCAGCTCCTCGTCGTCGGGGACGTTCAGGCGCTCGTCGGCTGCCAAGGCGTCGGGCCCGACGTGGAGACCCGTCAGGTCCCGCTCGCGGAGGGCCTCGACGATGCGCGCGGTGGTGTAGAACTCGCGCCACGCGGGCTCGGGGTGGCGGTGAAGGTCGCGTCGGAAGCTTCGGTACTCGCCGCTGTCGAGAGCGCTCATACGTCCGGGTGGCCCGGCGACCGCTTAAACGATCGCCTGTCGGAGAAAAGGGGTAACCTTAGCGTGAAGAGTGCGGCCGAGCAAGGGTGAGTTGGTGACTCGAAGATGCTCGACCGCGTGGTCGCGAAAACACGCGATCAGAAAGTATTTTCCCGTGAAGATACCCCGACCGAACAGCGTGTCGAAGCAGCGTTTTTGTATTAGCCGATCTCCCGTATCGGCGCGTTGAGCGGGTAGTCTGGCGCTCATACGAGGCCCTGCGCCGGTGGTATCAGGAGACCGCTGGGTCAAATCCTTCGCAGCTCTCCACAATGCCATCCCCTAGCCTTGACCCCCTCCTCGTATGAAGGGCCCTGTTCAAATCGTAATCGGGCGGGCGAGCCAACAGCTACGTTCAGTCCTGCTTTTCGCCAGGGTTCACAGCGCTACCAGCTGGTCTCACAGGGTGTTTGGTAGGCCTTTGGAGTGCTAATGCACTCACCCCAGCACCGATAGCGAGGACAGCTCCGATACCAAAGGTAAACGTCCACGAAGTAACGGTTACCAGCCAGCCGGCGACCGCGCCACCGAAGATACCACCCCACATTTTCCCAGAGTAGAGTAGCGCATAGTTCGACGAGGAGTGAGCCTCTCCATAATACTCACCGACCAAGCTTGGAAACAGCGTGTACTGCGGACTCCAGAAGAACGTTGCTAACACGACACTCCCCACGAACAAGACCGTTGACCCCGCTTGAGCGGCGAAAACCAGGCTGCCAACGCCGATTCCACACAAGGCAAATGAGACCGCCATGATGTATCGTCGGTCAAACCGGTCGGAGAGGTCGCCCATGACTAGGCGACCGATCCCGGCCGCAACGGGCAACATTGTCGCCGAGAGCGTGGCCGTATTCTCGGTTAACGACATCGCCTGCGCAAATGAGATCACCTTCGCAGTCACCATGAGACCAGCTCCGCTCACCGCAACGAACATTGCGTACATAAGCCAAAACTGCCAGGTTCGAGCTGTTTCGCGCCATGTATACTGAAAATTCGCCGCTGAGGCCTGATCGGCCGGAGCCTCGTTCGATTCTTTACTGTCCCTGAACCAGTTTGGCGGCGGATCCCGTAGCAGCACTGCCGTCAGGAGGACAACGACAAAGATGAGGACACCCATCAGTCGCAATACTCTGCTGTACGCGTCAACAGCAGCGTTGGCACGAACGAACGGGACAAACAGTGCTGCGCCACCGGCGAAAGCCATTGTCCCGACACCAGTGGTCAGCCCGCGGCGGTCGGGGAACCATTTCAGGGCTGTGTTCACCGCGACGGTGTACACGATGCCAACGCCGATCGCCCCCAGCGAGTACAGTACGTAGAGGTGCCACACTGTCGTTGCGTACGTGATACCGATGTATCCACCACCGGCGAGCACTGCTGCGATGGCGGTCAGGTTTCGCGGCCCGTGTCGGTCACGCCACCAGCCAACAGGAAACTGTGAGCCAGCCTGAAATATCACGAACAGCGTGAACACGAGCCCCAGTGCGGGCAATGCGATCCCGAGATCTCGCGCCAGCGGTCCTTCGATCGACGACCAGACGTATTGGTAGGGACTCACCACGCCCATCGAGCCCGCAGCAGCGACGATTAACCACCACCGCGAGAAACCCAAGTGGTCATGAGCTGCTGTGCCCGGATCGTCGGTCGTAGACGCAGCAGACGCGTGGGAATCATCCCCCGACATCGTTTCCGTACGGACTCTGTGCTGCGCGGTCAGCCTCGTCACGGTCGTTCCAGTGACACGCCGACCGGTGCCGCTCGGGGTCGGACTCGGCGCTCTGCTCGACCGGTTGGAGCGCTGGCTCATCGGCTTCGCACTCCTCGTCGATGTACTCCGGACAACGGGTATGGAACGGACATCCCGATGGTGGGTCGATAGGACTTGGTGGATTCCCATCGAGATGGACGGTTCGCCGCCCCATTTCGCCGGTGATACTCGGGATTGCTGCCAGCAGTGACTTCGTGTAGGGATGAGCCGGTGCCTCAAAGATATCGTGTGTCGGCCCCTCCTCTACGATCTTTCCCAAATACATGACTGCGATACGATCACTGACGTGCCGCACCACCGATAGGTCGTGTGCGATAAAAACGTACGAGAGGCCGTACTCCTGTTGGAGGCGTTTCATTAAGTTGATGATCTGTGCCTGGACGCTCACGTCGAGTGCGCTAACCGGCTCGTCGGCAATGATGAGTTTCGGTTCCACGGCAAGGGCACGCGCGATACCGACACGCTGGCGCTGGCCGCCGGAAAACTCGTGTGGATAGCGGTCGCGCAAGTCGGGTGAGAGGCCAACCTCCTCGAACAACTCGGCGACACGTTCGTCTTTGGCCTCACCAGTCGCGATGTCGTGGACCGCCAGCGGCTTGCCGACAATCTCCCCGACTGTTTTTCGTGGGTTCAGCGATGAAAGCGGATCCTGAAAGATGACCTGAACATCTTTTCGGAGCGCTTTCAGCCGGTCCCCTTCGGCGTCAGAGATCTCTTCACCGTCGAAATGGATGGTCCCAGCAGTCGGTTCGTAGAGTCGAGACAGTGTGCGCCCGAGGGTGGACTTCCCACACCCGGACTCACCGACCACACCGAGGGTTTCCCGCTCGGCGAGCGTCAGGTCTACCCCGTCGACGGCGTGAACCCACTCGTCATCACCGAACAGGCGGTCGAGGAAGCTCTGTTCAACTGGAAAGTGCTTTTTCAGGCCCTTCGCACTCAGCAGCGGTTCACCGCCCGACTCGGCTGACTGACCACCTGTGGTATCGGTGACTGATGATTCGAATTGGCTACTCATCTGTACTCCCCTCCGAAGTTGGGCCGCTGCGGGGTGACCAGATCGTCGCTGGCCTCGTGTTCTTGGATGAGTTGTTTCGCCTCCGCGTCGTCGACACGCTGGACCTCGTCCCCGTCGTTGGCAACCGCATCGTTATAGAGGTGACACCACGTTCGATGGCCGGGCTCCTCCGCTGAGTAGGCGACAAGCGGCTCCTCACAGAGAGAGAATGCGGCGTCACACCGGGTTCGAAACGGACAGCCCTGCGGTTTGGCCGTCGGGTCGGGAACGTTGCCTTCGATAGCATCGAGCCACTCACGGTCGTCGTCCGTCCGGGGGATGGAATCTATCAACCCTCGCGTGTACGGGTGGCGAGGATCTTCGAAGAGCGTCCTGGTATCAGCCGTCTCCATCATTTCGCCCGCGTACATCACGGCCACGCGGTCGCACGTTTCGCGGACGACTGCTAAGTCGTGCGTGATGAGCATGATAGAGACGCCGAACTCATCGCGCAGATCGAGCAGTTCGTTGAGGATCTGGGCTTCGATCGTCACGTCGAGAGCGGTAGTCGGCTCATCAGCGATAATCAGGTCAGGATCGCCGGCGAGCGCTTGCGCGATCATCACCCGTTGTTTCATCCCGCCGGACAACTGGTGCGGGTACTCGTTCGCCCTGTCGGCCGGGTCTGGAATGCCGACGGTGTCCAGCAACTCGACCGCTCGTTGCCACGAGGCGCTTGACTCGCTGGTGCCGGTGACGTACTTCCGCCGGAGTTCTGCGAACAGCGACTGCGATTCACCGACATCACCGTGGTGGCGAACGACCTCAGCGATTTGCTCGCCAACGGTCATCACCGGGTTGAGCGACGACATCGGATCTTGGAAGATCATCGAGATGTCGTTGCCACGGATCTCGCGGAGGGCTGCCTCATCTTTGGTGAGGAGGTCTTCATCCCGGAAGCACAGCCGATCGGCGGTAACGGTCGCGCCGTCAGCGAGACCCAACAACGAGAGAGCGGTGACGGATTTTCCGGAACCTGACTCACCGACGATGCCGAATACCTCCCCCTCGTTAATCGCGAAGGAAACCCCGTCAACGGCCGGGACATCTCCACGTTCTGTGGTGAACGTCGTGTGGAGATTATCAACAGCCAGCAGCGGCGGTTCCTCGGTGACAGTAGTCGATACGGACGGACCAGCCCGCTGTGTAGGACGTGGTTGCGAGCTCATGTTTGACCAGTCTCTTTCACGTCGAAGGCATCACGTAGTGCGTCGCCGAAGAGGTTGATTCCAAGCACAGTCACCATGATGGCGATCCCCGGAATGATGGAGATCCACCACGCCTGCGTGATGAATCCGCGACCCTGTCCCAGGAGGGCTCCCCACGTCGGTGTCGTCGGTTTAACGCCCAGTCCGAGGAACGACAGGGTGCTCTCAGCGAGGATCGCTCGCGCCGTGAAGATTGTGAATTGGACAATAAGCGGCGCAACCGTGTTCGGGAACACTTCTTCGAAGATGATCTCATAGTCTTCGAGCCCGACGCTCTTCGCCGCCATGGTATACTCCTCTTCACGGATCGCCAGGACCTCGCCACGGGCCAACCGTGCGAAATCATCGATATAGGCGAACCCGATAGCGACCATGACATTCCAGAACCCCTGGCCGAAGATCGCGACTAGCATAATGGCGATGAGTAGCCACGGGAACGCCCACATGACGTCGACGGCCCGCATCAGCAGGTCGTCGATGTACCCACCGTAGTAGCCTGCGAACAAGCCGATCAGGATTCCGAGGACCGCTCCAAATGTAACCGCCCCGAGGCCAACGGCCAGCGAAATCCGGGCGCCGTACATCAGCCGTGACAGGAGGTCCCGGCCGAATGAGTCCGTGCCGAGTGGGTTGGCACTCAACGGGTCCGGTGGCATCAGTATCGGGAACTGTTGGGACATCGGGTCGTACGGCGCCAGCATCGGCGCAAAGATAGCCGACAGCCCGAACAGCGCGACAACGAGGAACCCGATCTTCGCTCTGAGGTCACGCCGAATCGTTTTGATGAACCGCTCAAGCAGGTCAGACCGGATTCCAAAGGTCTTCCCGCTCTCACTCGAGCCGCTGAACGCACTTTCGACGAGATCAGAGACCGACATCACTCACTACCTCCGTACTTGATCTGCGGGTTGATCGACGTGTATAACACGTCCACGAGCAGGTTCATGAACACGAACACGAACGAGATGAGGATCACCGCTCCCTGGATAGCTGGGAAATCCCGGCGTTGGATCGACGCAATCAGCAGCCGGCCGAGCCCCTGGATCCCGAACACGATTTCAACAGCGACGACGCCGCCGAGCAGCACGCCCAGCAGGATACCCGCGACGGTAACGATCGGGATGAGAGCGTTCTGTAACCCGTGTTTAAAAACGATCAGCCGGCCGTCTAACCCCTTGGCTCGCGCCGTTCGCATGTAGTCTTCGTTCAGCACTTCCATCATTGACGACCGAGTCATCCGCATCAAGATCCCGCCGTAGGGGAGCCCGACCGCCAAGGCCGGCAGAATGATGTGTTTTAGCCAGGGGATGATCCCCTGCCGGAACGACACGTAGCCGAACGCCGGCACCCAGCCGAGCCGGTCAGCGAAAATGATCAACAAGACAATACCGATCCAGAACCCAGGCATGCTGATACCGATGAACGAGACCGTCGTCGCGACGTAGTCTTCCCACTGGTACTGTTTGACGGCGCTGGTGATGCCAGCGGGAATAGCTATCAACAGCGCAATTAGCATCCCGAGCCCAGCAATACTCAGCGTCGGTTCAGCCACACCAATGAGCATCTGGAGGACACTCTGGTCGCTAAACACCGAGGTGCCGAGATCTCCTTGTAAGATCCGGCCCATCCACCGGATATACTGAACGTACAGCGGTTCCGTGAGGCCCATCTCCTCCCGGAGTGCCGCAATGGCTTCGGCGCTGGCGTCGCCGCCGAGCAGGACTCGTGCTGGGTCGCCAGGGATGGCTCTGACGGCAAAGAACACGATTGTTGCAACAATGTAGATTACCACCAGCGCGTGAGCGACTCGCTTGGCGATATAGCGACGCATCCCCATTACGGATCACCCCTAACGAGCCAGGTTGACATCGCCCGAGCTGTCAGTGTGAACAGCATGTTACTCCTCGAGGTAGGCGCGATGGAAGTTGCTCAAGCCAATCTGGTTGCCTACATTTTTGAGCTGTGTCACGCTCCCTTTCGGAGTGAGGGGGAACGTCGTCATCGCGAACGGCGCGTCTTCGAGGAAGATTTGCTCGGCCTCTCGGACGTATTCGATCCGTTCGTCCTGGTTCGGTGTGTTGAATGATTTTGAAAGCGCTTCGTCGAAATTCTCGTTGGAGTAGAGGTTCTTTTGCCACGCACCCGAGGATCCCTCCTCCATCGGCGTGCGGAGCTGTTTCCACCACGACATCCACGGGTCGATGTCGCCGCCACCGCCGTACATCATGAACATGTGATTGTATCGGTAGATATTATCCCAGTAGGACGACTCCTGCTGGACGTCGAGTGTGGCATCGATACCGACGTTCGATAGCTGCTGTTGTAACACGGTCATCACCCGTTCGTCGGTCGGAGTGCCAAGAATGCTTCCGGAGAACCGTGGTTCGCCGGTGTACCCGGCTTCGTCTAATAGTTCTCGAGCTCGCTCGGGATTATACATTTGAGCGTTTTCCGGCTGTTCTTGATATGCCCAGGCAATAGCAGGGTTGATCAGGCTGTGTGCGGGCTCAGCGAAGCCAAAGTACGCGGTGCTGACCAGCTCCTCTCGGTCGATGGCCATCGCTACCGCCTGCCGGACTCGCCGATCCGTCGTGGGGATATCCGTTCCCTCCCACGCATCGGTCGGCTGGTCGTTACCGCTCGCGTACGACTGCCGTTCAGCCCACTCATCGGAGGCCGGATCATTACACAGCATCGCCAAACACGACCACTCGCCAGAGCTGACCCCCGCAACATCGACACTTCCACCCCCGCCCTGTACCTGCCGCGCGTTCTGAGGTGGGAGTTCGTCGGCATACTGGATCCCGTCGGTCGTAATTGCGCTCCACATTGTGGAGGGTTCAGGAATGAGGTTGATGACAACCTCGTCAAGGTACGGGAGACTATTGCCCTCTGAGTCGGTCTCCCAGTAATCGTCGAACGCCGTCAGGGTGAGCGACTCTCCCGTGGACCGTTCCGTGAGTTCGAATGGGCCCGACCCGACGGGGTAACGCCGGTAGCGTTGGGGGTCCTCCTCGACTGCCGTTTTATTGACGATGGTTCCAGCCCGTCCCGGACCGCGCGTGAGGAATGTGATAAACGGAGCAACGGGCCTCGAGAGATTAATTCGGAGCGTCGTCGCATCCGGCGCCTCCACACTTTCGATATCAGCTACCTTCCCGATATGAGGCGAGTCATCGAGCCCCATCAATCGCTCAATGGACCACTTGATCGCGGAGGCGTCGAGTGTGTCTCCGTTGTGGAACGTCATTCCCTCGCGAATGGTGAACTCGTAGGTCGTGTTGTCAGGCAGCGTCCAATCGCTTGCCGCATCGCCCACGATCTCACCGTTGCGGTCCAGTTTGACGATACCCGAAAAGATGTTTGAGAAAATCGTGATCTGCTGGTAGAGATCAACGTAGTGGGGATCAAGCACCTCCACCGCGTTGAATGCCCAGCCGGCCTCAATAGAGCCGCCCATATTGGAATCACTATCGCTACCATCACCACCGTCCCCACCGTTACTGCCGTCAGACCCTGGCTGACTACCATCACCAGTACAGCCGGCCACACCGGCCAAGCCCGCTGCGCTCAACAGTTTCATCGTTGTACGACGGTCAATACTCGGACCTTCTAGTTGATCCTTGTCAACGCCTCGCATGACGGGAGGTGACAGTAGATAAACTGACCTAAATATTCGGCCAGATATATCTGGCTTCATTTCTCAGCGTAGACATTATTGATCCGTTCGGTTAATCCTGTTATATGGTAACTGATCACAAACATATAAATACACGGACCGACGGCACCCAACCATGTGGGAAGCAGAACTGGCCGTAAGACACTACGGCTGCCCCGTTTCAGACGTGTCCTCCTCCCACTCGTCGGTCAGAATCGAGAATGTCTCTCGTGTCAGGCTCACTGGCGGTGAAGCGAAGCGATTGCTTGCGGTCGACGGTGCGGAGAGTAAAGTAGCGGCATTCGCAGAGAACTATCGGGATCACGACGCTACGGTCGAGTTCGAGCGCGTCTCAGCTGGTGACGCGAATCGAGCGTACTTCATTAGTGAGGTCAATTACCCAGCCAATAATCCCTCCATCCTCAAGCTCATCGACGACGCCGGCTGCTTCCAGTACTCGACAGTTGTAGTCGAACACGGGATCGAACACTGGGTTGTCTACACTCGACATAAGGACGCACTCCGGAGACTTGTGGACGCCATCGAGGAGCGGAGCAACAACGTTCGACTGGCCCGGAACGTCGATGTCGGTCCCATCAGCGACGAGGAGGCCATTCATTATCACGCGCTCCGATCTGAGCTGACGAAACAACAATTAGCCGCCTTTGAGGCAGCGCTCGAATTGGGGTATTACGCTGAGAATAATCAGGCCACGATTAGCGACATCGCTGCGTTTCTTGATGTTCACCACTCAACGGCAGGGGAACACATTAAACGCGTAGAAAACACGCTTCTCTCGGAAGTTGGAAGACATCTGTTCCCTGACGTGGTCAACCAAAACACGCAGCCTGAGACATTACGGAGTGACCTCTCCGAGTGTTAATCGCTACACTGGTGGTGTTTACTTCCGCAGTTTGGTACGTGGTCCGGCGGACGATGACCGAAAAGCCCTACACCGACGGGGGTGGGACGACTGAGGACGTCCGCCAGACAATGCGTGGCTTCTACGAGAAGGCCAGCCGAGACGAACCGGACTACTTCCCGGCAGATGAGTCAACCGAAAAAGAGTACAACACGAGTCAGTTGATGCCGCAGCGGGATATCCAGGGTGGTCGCGTCACATTCGAATCTGAACCGGGGCCCTCACAGCGAATTTCGATCGGGAAGGGTACGAGGTGTACGATTGCGAAAAACGACTTGTAAAACGGTCCATGTCGGAGAAGTCAGCGACGAGCGTCTATATTGGAGCCCCCGAAGAGTTCGCGGAGTGGGTCGGATTCTCGGTGGGTGAACTGCTGACCAACGAGACAGCGGTCGCGATAGACCGAAATACTTCCGAGTCTAAACACGGGGAGCCCACCGAAGCAGAAGACGGATCCAGTAGATTCCTGTCCCGGTTGCTCGGATGGTAGGCCGATATCGGCAGAAAGTATATCGAGAGATTCGCACGCCGGATGTGCTGATGGCAAACTCGGAGTCCCCGCAGGAAGCGTATCTCAAAGCCTTCGCAACTCTCCACAATGCCATCCTCTAACCTTGACACCCTTTCGGAGAACCATGGAAACCCGTCGAAACTCGACCGACCGCGATCGGCTCACTCGTCCGCCGGTCCCGTGCGCCCCGACCGGTCGGTCGATTTCATGCGCTCCGAGTAGTCCCACGCGTGGAGCCGCTCCGGTTCGATCCGGATCTCGACTTCCTCGCGCTCGGGCCGCAGCAGTCGGTCGGCGGTCGCGTTGTCGACCCCGCCCAGATATCTGCGCAGGAGCGTTCGAAGGAGTCGCTTGTCGTCGTCCGGCGCCACCGTCGCGTGACCGCGGCCGCGGACGCCCTTGTACGGGGGGTCGTTCGTCGACACGTCGAAGGAGACGTGATCGTCGTGTTCGACGAACTCGACGAGGTCGGCGCTCGCGCTCGTCGCACAGCGGATGGCGCCGGTCGGCTCGCCGGAGCCGCCCTCGGCGCCTTCGCCGCTCCCCGCCTCCGGTTCCCACGCGAACCACAGCGAGACGATCCACGGGCGGTCGCTCGGCGTGCGGCAGCCGAGTCGGACCGGGACTCGCGCGCTGCCGAGGAACTCGTCCACGCGCTCGCGGTCCCACGGGCCGGTCGGATCCATACCGATCCATCGGCCGCGTCCCGCCTAACAGTTGCGCCGGGGCGCGTCGCCGGTCCTCGGTCCGCGGCGCGTCCGCGGAACACAAGAGAATTGACCGTCCCCGCGCGAGTGGCGGTATGACCGACTACTTCGAGGTCCACGAGCGCGACGGCGCGGCCCGCCTCGGGGCGGTCCGCCTCGCCGACCCCGTGACGACCCCGGCGCTCGCGGACCCGTTCCTCGACGACGCCGGGAGCCTCTGGGCCGGCGACCGCGAGGTGCCGGACGGCGACGAGTCCGCGCTGACGGTGCTCCCCCACCGGTCGTTCCCGGCCGGCACCCGCGAGGAGGTCCGCGAGTCGTTCGCGGTCGACCACCCCGATGTCGAGTTCCCCTCGGCGGCGGTCGTCGACAGCCGGAGCGCCCGCGACCTCGGCGCCGACGCCTACCTCCTCTCGGACGCGCAGGGGTTCGTCGGCCACGGCGAGGCGTTCCGCGACGCGATCGTTCGTGCGAAGGAGGGCCTGCCCCCGGACGCCGCGCTCGGCCTCTCCGGCGTCGCCACGCCCCGGAACGTCGCGCTCCTCGCGTACGCCGGCGTCGACCTCGTCGACGCGACGCTCGCGCGGACGAAGGGGACGCAGGGGATGTACCTCACCGCCGACGCCGAACACTTCCTCGAGGACCTCGACGAACTGCCGTGCGCCTGCCCCGCCTGCGCGAAGGCCCGGAGCGAGTTCACGCGCGCCGACTGCGCCGACCACAACGCCAACGCCCTCCGCGCCGAACTCCGCCGGGTCCGCGAGCGGATCCGGAGCGGCCGCCTGCGCGACTACGTCGAGGGGCAGGCCCGCCACGAGGGGTGGCTCACGGCCGCGTTCCGCGAGTTCGACGACCAGTGGGGGTACCTCGAAGAACGGACGCCGCTCATGCGCGACGCGGAGCTGACGGCGGCGTCGGCGGAGACGCTCGACCGCGTCGAGATTCGGCGGTTCGCGGACCGCGTCACGAGCCGCTACCGCAACCGATTCACCGACCAGCCGCTCGTGTTGGTCCCCTGCTCGGCCACCAAGCCGTACAGCGACTCCCAGAGCCACCGGCAGTTCCACGACGCGATCCAGTGGCGCGGCCACACCGTGTCGATGACCTCGCCCATCGGCGTGGTCCCGCAGGAGCTGGAGACGACCTACCCCGCCCAACACTACGACTCGGTCGTCACCGGCGACTGGAGCGAGGACGAGATTTCGTTCGTCGCGGAGGTGCTGCGACGGTACCTCGACCGCAACGACTACTCCCGCGTCGTCGCGCACGTCCCCGAGGACGGCTACCGCGAGATCTGCGAGCGCGTCGAGGGCGCCGTCGACGTCGAGTTCGAGTACACCTGCGTCGACCACC
Source organism: Halorubrum sp. SP9 (assembly GCF_005435015.1). Classification (NCBI taxonomy): domain Archaea; kingdom Methanobacteriati; phylum Methanobacteriota; class Halobacteria; order Halobacteriales; family Haloferacaceae; genus Halorubrum; species Halorubrum sp. SP9. The sequence goes on along the minus strand of NZ_SGXU01000019.1, from coordinate 30,829 downwards.
CGACGACCGACGAGTCGCTCGGCGAACTGAACGCGGCGCTCGAAGGCGAGCCCGCGTACAGCAAACGCGAGCGCGAGCACAACACCGTCCGCGCCATCGCGGACTACCTCCTCGGAGACGGCGCGGGCGACGACCTCTTCGGCGGGCTCGGCGCGGGCGGCGGTGAGGCCGGCGACGGCGACGAGGCGTACGGCGGGGAGGCCGACGTGCGCACCACCGGTCGCTACCCGAAGCTCCAGGTGTGGGGCGACGACGCCGACGCCGGCCGCGAGGGCGAGCCGGGCGAGCAGCTGGCGACGATGGTTCCCCAGTACGGCACCCTCTCGTTCACCCTCGCCGGCGCGCACCGCTGGGTCGCGAGCGACGCGCCGACGAAGCGGGTCGAGATCGACGCGTTCGTCCCGCACGGCTCCGTCCTCGCGCCCGGCGTCGTCGACGCCGACGACGGGATTCGGGTCGGCGACGAGGTCGTGGTCGAGGGCCCGAAGGCGTTCGCGGTCGGCCGCGCGGCGATCTCCGGCCCGGAGATGGCGGGGGCGACGCGGGGGGTCGCGGTCGAGGTTCGACACGCCGACGAGAAGTGACCGAGCCCCGAAAGACGACGCGGTAGCGGTCCTACGCGCTGTTCTCCTCGACGTACTCCCGAGCCGCCTCTCGGATGACGTCCTCCGGGCCTTCGACGCACTCGCGTCGGAGGTCGGGGTACTGTCCGTCGAGCTCGCGGGCGACGTACCCGTCGAGGTCGGCGACCGCCTCGACCGACATCCCGGCGAGGTGCTCCGAGAGGAGGCTGGCGACGGCGCGGCTGACCGCACAGCTCCGGCTCTCGAAGGCGATCTCCTCGATACGGCCGTCGGCGATCGCGACGTGGAACTCGCCGTCGTCGCCGCAGGTCGTCTCCTCGGAGGACTTCACGAACGTCGGATCGGTGAGTGCGCCCGGGTTACGGGGGCGGTGGTAGTGTTCGCTGACGAGATCGTGGTAGCGATCGGAGGCGAGGTACGCGTCCAGGTCGTCTCGGGCGGTGTCGACGACGTCGAGGAGGCGGTCGATGTCCGCGCGGGTGTTGTAGACGTAGAACGACGCCCGCGCGGAGCCGGGGATGTCGAGCCGGTCGTGGAGCGGCTGCGTACAGTGGTCGCCGGCGCGGATGGCGATGCCTCGATCGTTGAGGAGGCTGGAGAGGTCGTGCCCGTGGACGCCCTCGACGTTGAACGAGACGAGGCCGGTGCGCTCCTCGCCGACGCCGGGACCATACGTCCGGACGAACTCTCGGTCGGCGAGTTCTCTGAGGAGGTACTGCGCGAGTTCGTTCTCGTGGTCGCGGACGGCGTCCATTCCCAGTTTCTCGAGATAGTCGACGGCCGCGCCGAGCGCGATACCCTCCGCGATCGGCGGCGTACCCGCCTCGAACTTCCAGGGAAGCTCGTTCCACGTCGAGTCGGTGAGCGTGACGTTCCGGATCATCTCTCCGCCGAACAGGAACGGGTCGAGCTCCGCCAAGATCTCGCGTTTCCCGTACAGTCCCCCGACTCCAGTGGGCCCGGCGAGCTTGTGGCCGCTGAACGCGAAGAAGTCCGCGTCCATCGCCCCCACGTCGACGGGCCGCGTCGGGGCGGACTGGGCGCCGTCGACGACCGCGTACGCGTCGTGGTCGTGTGCGAGGACCGCGAGGTCGGCAACGGGATTGACCGTCCCGAGCACGTTCGAGACGTGGGGGACAGAGACGACCGCGGTGTCGTCGGTGACGAGGTCGCGGGCGGCGTCCATGTCGAGGTGGCCGTCGGCCGTGACGGGAATGTGGCGGACGGTCGCACCCGTGCGCTCGGCGATCTGCTGCCAGGTGACCAGCGAGGCGTGGTGGTCCATCTCCGTCGCGACGATCTCGTCGCCCTCGCTGAGACGCCGGCTGAGACCGTACGCGACGAGGTTGATGCTCTCGGTGGTGTTCTTGGTGAAGACGATCTCCTCGCGGCCGTCCGCGCCGAGGAAGTCGGCGACGCGGTCGTGCGCCTCTTCGTAGGCGAGCGAGGCCTCGTGACTGAGCTCGTGGATCCCGCGGTGGACGTTCGCGTTGTACCCCGCGTAGAACTCCTCGAAGACGTCGTACACCTGCTGGGGTGTGTGCGTGGTCGCGGCGTTGTCGAGGTAGGTGAGCGGATGCCCGTTCACGCGTCGGTCGAGCACGGGGAAGTCCGAACGAACCGCTTCGGCATCGAAACTCATGTAACTACCAAGAGATCAGTTCTATTTAAATAACTCCCAAATGATATTGGTACTCGATAACGCGGTCGACGGCGGCTACATGGCCGACGAGATCGTCCACTTCCTGCCCGACGCCCGCGTGTACAACTACCCGAACGAGGACGGCGACCCGGCCCTCGATAACGTGGACGGCGTCGTCATCGGCGGCAGCGAGGTCGGCGTGTACGACGAGCCCGACCAGCCGTGGATCGCGGCCCAGAAGCGGTTCGCGCGCCGGCTCGTCGAGGAGGACGTCCCGACCCTCGGCATCTGCTTCGGCCATCAGATTCTGAACGCCGCCCTCGGCGGCGAGGTCGTCGACAGCGGGACCTCCCGCCTCCGGCTCCACGACGCCGAACTCGACGCCGACGAGCCGCTGTTCGACGGCGTCGAACCGAGCGTGCCCGTCCTTCACTCCGACGTCGTGACGGAGCTCGGCGACGGGATGGAGGTCATCGGGCGCGCGGACTACTACGAGTACTTCGCCACGCGCCACCGCGACCGGCCCGTCTGGTCGGTCCAGTATCACCCCGAATTCACGCCTCGGATCACAGACGAGTACGACGACTGGGAGGCGGCCGACGGCTCTTTCGAGGACTCCACCGCCACCCGGACGCTCGCCAACTTCGCGGACCTCGTCGAGTCGTCCGAGAGCGAATCGTAGCGTCCACTCCACTTCTCCGGGACGGCAACCGCAGACGACTCGCGTCGAAAAGCCGCCGGACGACGGGTCAGCGGCTCAGTCGTCCGCGGTCGCCCCGGGGCGGTACGCCTCGCTTATCTTCTTCCACTTGCCCGAGCGGAACCGGAGGTAGTTGATCGCGGCGGGGATCGTCGTCTCCGCCATGAACGCGAGGTAGAGTCCCCACAGGCCGATCGCGGGGAGCGCGACCTCCGGGACCGTGACGCCGACGAGCGGGAGGTCGATAGCCGGGGTCGAGCTGTGGGCGCCGACGTACGCGAGGGGAATCGACACGCAGAACATCCCGAGGAACTGGCTCGCGAAGGGGATCTTCGTGTCGCCGGCGGCGTCGAGGGGGCCGGCGGCCCCGCCGGAGATCCCTTGGAAGATCACCGCCGCGCAGGCCGCGTACACGAGGTTCACGGCGATCGGTATCTCGGGGCTGTCGGGCGACTGGGCGAACAGCGAGACGATGTCGGTCGCGAAGACGGCGATCAGCACCGCGGAGACGGCGTACGTCGCCACCGAGAACCGGATGATGTCGCGGGCGTACGCCTCCGCCTCGTCGGGCCGCTCCACGCCGAGTTCCTGGCCGACCAGACTGGAGGAGGCGAGGCCGAACCCCCAGCCGGGGGTGTTCATGATCCCCCAGATGCGACGCGCGATGACGAACGCGGCCACCGTGTTCTCGCCGAACACGTCGAGGATGGCGAGCATGGGGAACTCGGCGGCCGTCCACACGAGGTTGCGCGCGCCGACGGGAACCCCGATCTCGACGAGGTCGCGTAGCATTTCGGGATTGAGATACGAGCCGGCCGGGTCGATCGCGACCGGGAACTCCCCGACCAGCGGGGCGCTCCCGCGGACGAGTCCGACGGTGAACCCGGCGACCGCGAGGACGTTCGAGAGGACGGTGCCGACCGCGGCGCCCTCGACGCCCCAGCCGAGGCCGAAGATGAACAGCGCGCTGAGGACGATGTTCGCGACCGCGCCGCCCGCCCGGACCCGCATCGCGGTGTACGCGTCGTCGCAGCCGACCAGCACGCGGCTGCCGACGAGGTTGAGCGCGGCGAAGGGGACGCCGAGGCCGACCACGCGGAGGTAGTCGGCGCCGTAGGCGATCGCCGCCTCGTTGCTGCTCAGCGCGTCGATGAACGCCGGCGCGTACAGCCAGAAGGCGCCGCTGACGGGGACGCTGATCGCGATCACGAGGAGGACGCTCGACCGGACCGCGTCCCCGAGTTCGACGAACGCCTCGGCGCTGTACCGCTGGGAGACTAAGGCGATGGTGCCGCCGGCGACGCCGCCGCCGAGCGCGAACGCGAGCCCCCAGTAGGGGCCGGCGAAGCCGACGCCGGCGACGGCGCTGGTGCCGACCGCGACGCCGACCATCGCGACGTCGACCGCGTTCTTCGACATCCGGGCGATCCCGGTCACGATCCGCGGCCACGCGAGGTCGGAGGTCCGGACCACGCGGTGGCGGTCGATCAGCCCGATCCTCGCGAGTGCGAAGCCGATGTAGAGGATGAGCGCGCGGAACGGGTTCGGGAGGTCGGCGACGTACGAGATCAGCGCGCGGAGGGAACTCGGAAGGCGAGACACGGCGGGTGCGCTCCTTTCCCGCTGGCGGCTAAAGGGGTTTCGTCACGCGGCAGGCCGTTCCGGATCGCGGGGTCGGCGGGCCGGGATCGACCCACCGGTCAGGCGCCGGAGACGAGGTACACCGCGGCGGCCGCGAAGACGATTCCGAGCCCCTTCCGGGCCGTGAACGACTCGCCGAGGAACAGGAAGCCGATCACCGACGAGAAGACGAGGAACATCGCGAAGATGGGGGTCACGACGCTCACCGGGCCGAGCGAGAGCGATCGGTACAATGCGAGGATGCCGATCCCGAGGAACACGCCCGCCGCGAGCACGTGGGCCAGCTTCGGCGACGCGAGGTGGGTCGCGAACCCCTGCCCGGTGTACGCGATCACGCCGACCGCCATGGCGACGAGCAGGGTGTTCGAGACGACGACGGCGACGTCGCTCGGGATCGCGTTCGGACCGGTCGTTGCGACGCGCATCAGCGGCGAGACGAGCGCGTACGCGCCCATCGCGAGCAGCGCGTAGGGGAGATAGGTCGTGGCCGTAGCGTCCATACCTCGGGGTCGCCGCCCGGCGTCAAGTGCCTATCGACCCGCGTCCGGCGGCGGCCCGAGCGAGCCCGACTCGTCGCTCGGCGCCGGGTCATCGAGGTGCGGATCCGGGGGCTCACCGTCCGGGCCGGCGCCCGGCGTCTCCGAGCGGTCGACCGGGACGCAGACCGTCACGACCGTCCCGGTCGGCTCGCGCTCGTCGAACGAGATCCGCCCGCCGAGGTGGTCGACGCCCCACTTGACGATCCACAGGCCGATCCCGCTGCCGTGGCGCAGGGGGGTCTCCGTGCCGCGGTCCAACACGTCGTACTCGGCGGGGTCGATCCCCGGGCCGTCGTCAGCGACGGTGACCTCGACCCAGCCGTCCGCGACCGCGGCGTCGATCCGCATCCACGGCGTCGCCGCGTCGTTGTGCCCGACCGCGTTCGTACAGAGGTTCCCGAGGACGACCGCCAGCACGTCCGGGACCGGGACCGGTGCCACCTGCCCGACCTCGATCCGGGCCTCGGGGGCGACCGCCCGCGCCTCCCCGACGGCCTCGTCGACGACGTCCGGGAGCGGCACCGACCGCGACTCCTCCGTCGGGTCGAACAGCTCGCCGGCGGTCCGGGTGCGCTCGCTGAGTTCGAGCATCCGCTCGGCGCTCTCCTCGATGACCGACAGGGCGCGCTCGTCGGTCGGGTCCGAGCGGAGCTGTTCGGCGTACCCCTGGATGAGGTTGGTCTCCGTCCGAACGTCGTGACGGAACACGCGGTTCAAGACGTTGAGCCGCTGCTGTTGGCCGAGGTACGCCCCGACGTCGTGGAGCGTGACGACTCGGGCCGTGGTGCGGTCGTGGTCGTCGATCACGTCCCTGACCGTCGCCTCGTACGGCCGTTGGCCGTCGCGGCCGACGATCGGTATCGGCCGCGGTTTGTCGGCGTCGGCGCCGTCGAGCTCGCGGATCGCGTCGTACTTCGGCACGACGGTCGCCGCGGGCTCGCCGATCGCGTCGCGCCGGTCGATCCCGAACGTCTCGGCCGCGCACTCGTTGAGGTCGACGAGGAGCCCCTCGGCTCCGACGACGAAGACCGGGTCGTGGAGCTGCTCGAAGACGAGCTGGCGCGCACGGCGGCGCGGGGCCGGCGCGAGCGTCAGCAGCCGGAACCGCGAGAGCGCGAGCAGGTACGCGACCCCCGAGACCCCGAACACGAGCGGAGTGGGATCGAGCCCGGGGATCGGCACCGCGCCGGAGAGGTGCGCGAGGTTCCCGGCCCACGGCGCCGCGGTCCCGACGAGCAGCGCCGCGCTCTGTCCCCGGAACGGGCGCGCGTCGTCGCGGATCAGCTGGACGAGCGGGACCGACCCGGCCGCACCGAGGAGGTAGGTGTACCCCGCGATGACGTAGTACAGCGGCCCCGGAACCACGCCGAGGAACGTCCCGACGGCGGTCTCGCGCACCACCCGGTCGACCGCGAGGAGGTTCCCCGGGTCGCCGGCGGCGGCGACCGCGACGGTCGCGGCGGGCACGACCGACACCAGCGCGACGGAGAAGGGAGTCACGTAGCGGTCGTAACCGGTGTACGCGAGCGCGAAGAAGAGCCAGCCGACCGGGATGACCACGACCCCGACCCACTGGACGTCGTACCACAGCGCCTTCGCCGGCAGCGTCGTCGCCTCCAGTTCGAAGACGAGGAACGTCGCCCACCAGACCTGCCCGGCGAGGAGCACGGCGAGCCACGTCGCGCCCGGCTCCGGGCGCTCCCGCCACGCGAGAATCGCCGCCGCCAGTCCGACCGTCACGGCGACGAGGAGGGCGACGGACAGCGGACTCAGCGCTGCCATGGAGTTTTTTACGCAGATTGGATTTATAACTCATTGGGTCGAGTTATCTCATTGAAAAAATCGGTCGCTGCGCCGCTCGGAGTCGGGTTCCTCGCCGCCTCACCCGCCGATCGCGAGCAGGACGGCGCCGGCGACGAGGTAGCTACAGTCGGGCGCGACGCCGAGCGCCGCCCCGCCGAGCCGGTCGGCCAGCGCGGTGACGGCCACGGAGACCGCCAGCCCCGCGGCGAGCGCGGCGAGGACCGGACGCGGGACGGCGTCGACCGCGGCCACGGCCCCCAGCAGTCCGGCGGCGACCGCGTCGACGCCGAGCAGGATCCGGCGGGTCCCGGCGGTCCCGTACACGACCGGGAGCGTCGCCGTGCCCCGCGCCGCGTCGGCCGCGACGTCCCTGACGTTCGGGACCTCGACGTCGACGAACGATCGCACGGCGACGTACGCGAAAAGCAGCGCGACCGTCGGCGCACCGACCGCCTCGAGCGTGACCCCGGTGAACGCGAGCGGCGCGGCGACGACGGCGACCGCCCACGCGATCGCGACCGCGGCGGAGTTGAGGAGGAAGACGTCCTTCAGCCGCGGCACGGAGACGGTCCCGAGCGGTGCGGCGAGGTCGCCGGCGGCCGCCGGCCAGCCGGTGGCGTACCCGACCCACACCGCCCCGGGGACGAGGGCGAGCGCGAGCGCCGCGGGACCGGCGCCGACCGCCAACGCGACCGCCAGCCCGTAGCTCACCGCGGCGGCGGTCATCAGCTGATCGCCGTAACGTAACGCGATCCGCGCCCGAGACGGGGTCGAACTCACGTCGCCCTCGGCGTCGGCGACGTGGTCCGCGGCGTACACCGCGAACGCGATCAGTCCCACCGCGACCGACGCGGCCGACCGCGGGACGCCGAGCGCAACCGTCACGACCGCCACCTCGACAGCCGCGACGAGCGCGGTGAACGGGGCGCCCGCGGCGAACGCGGCGACCCGCCGTACGGCCCCCGAGTCGGGGGGAGTCGATTGCGAGCGATACTGCGCCGTCGTGCCGTCCGGCGCGGACGGCTTCGTCGGTTCGTTCGCCATGGAGACGTCCGCCGCCGGTGGGCGGCGAACGTCAGGTATGGGGGATCGAGACGTATCTATCCACTCCGTAAGGTGTTAATAAAACTCGAATCGTCGCGGTATCAGTTTCTCCCGGAGGCGTCGCGGGCCGGCTTCGGGCTTCAGTACGCTTTTGACCCGAGCGGCCGATCGCTCGCGTATGGACGGAACGCTCGACCACGTGATGATCCGCGTCGAGGACTTAGAGGAGAGCCTCGACTGGTACCAGACGCACCTGAACTACGAGGAGAAGGGCCGCTGGGAGGCGGACACGTTCACCAACGTCTTCCTCGGCCCCGAGGACGTCCACGAGGACGGCGCCCTCTTGGAGCTCACGTACAACCACGACGGCCGCAGCTACGAGATCGGCGACGCCTGGGGGCACATCGCGGTCCGCGTCCCTGAAGACGCGCTTCAGGAGTCGTACGACCGGCTGATGGACGAGGGCGTCGACGACTACCGCGACCCCGAGTCCTGCGGGAACCGCTACGCGTTCGTGAAGGACCCCGACGGCCACGAGATCGAGATCGTCAAGCGCGACCACGGCGCGAAGTGGAGCATCGACCACACGATGATCCGCGTCGAGGACGCCGACGAGGCGCTCGGCTACTGGACCCGCAAGTTCGAGTACACCGAGGTGCCCGGCCGCTGGGAGGCCGACACCTTCTCGAACTACTTCGTGGCCCCAGAGGACGCCCCGGAGGAGGCGATGAAGATCGAGCTCACCTACAACTACGACGGCCGCGAGTACACGATGGGCGACGCCTGGGGCCACGTCGCGGTCCGCGTCGACGACCTCGACGACGCGTGGGACGACCTGCTGACCCGCGAGGCGCCCGACTACCGCGACCCCGCCTCCTGCGACCACAACTACGCGTTCACGAAGGACCAGGACGGCCACGAGGTCGAACTGGTCACCCGCGACTGATCGCCGCTCGAACCGGCGACCCGTCGCGCGGGGTCACTCCGCGAAGTCGACCCCGGTGATCTCGAATCGCGCCCCGCCCGCCTCGCTCTCGACCGCGCGCACCGACCAGTCGTGCGCGTCGGCCACCTGCTCGACGATCCGTAGCCCGAACCCGGTCCCCGACTGCGACGTCGAGTGGCCGGCGTCGAACACCGCCTCGCGGCGGTCCGGGTCGATCCCCGGCCCGTCGTCCTCGACGTAGAAGCCGTCGGGGAGCGTCCCGACCGCGACCGTCACGTCCCCGCCGCCGTGCTCGACGCTGTCGTCGGGCTCCGCCCGACTGTCACCGGGCGGAGCCCGGTTGCCCGAGGGACTCCGTCCCTCGCTGCTCGTGGAACCGTGTTCCACGCTGTCGCCGGACTCCGTCCGGCTGCCAGTCGAGCCGTGCTCGACGCTGTTCCGGATCAGGTTCTCCAACAGCTGTTTGAGTCGCCCTTCGTCCGCGACGACCGTCCCCTCGGCCTCGGCGCGCAGCGTCGCCGCCTTCGTGTCGACGGTCCGCCAGCAGGAGTCGACGACCCGCCCCAGATCGACCGGCTCCGCGTCGGTCACGGGGTCGCCCTGCCGGGCGAGCGCGAGCAGGTCGTCGATCAGCGCGGTCATCCGGTCGTGCGCGCGCTCGACCGCCGCCAGGTGCTCGCTGTCGCACTCCCCGCGGGCGAGTTCGGTGCGGCCGCGCGCGACTTCGAGGGGATTCCGAAGGTCGTGTGACACCACGCCGGCGAACTCCTCTAACCGGTCGTTCTGGCGCTCCAACTCCGCGGTCCGCTCGGCGAGCCGGCGGGTGCGCGCCTCGGCCTGAAACGCCGTTTCGGCCGCGGTCGCTAAGATCCCGGCGAGGTACTCGTCGACGCCGCCGAACACCCCCGGCTCCGTCTCGCCGATCGCGATCGTCCCGTACTCGCCTATCGGGACGATCAACAGGCTGCGGAGCGCCGTGCCGGCGTCGAGCGCGTCCGTCGTCCGGATGTCGTCGTACATCCGCGGCTCGCCCGCCTCGAACGTCTCCCAGTTGAGGCTCCCGTCGTCGGGCGAGTATGTCTCGCGGTCCGGCAGCAGATCCGCCGCCTCCGACGAGACGGCCATCGGAACCAACCCGCCGGCCGCCTCGTCGTGGATCCGGACGGTGACGATCGAGAACCCCAGCACGTCGGTGGCCGCCTCGACCGCCCGCCGGGCGATCTCCTCCCGGGACTCCGCCCCGACGAGCGTCCGCGTGGCCCCGTGGAGCCGCTCGACGCGGCGCTCCCGTTCGATGCGGTCGAGCGCCGCCTCGAGGTGGCCGGAGAGGATCTCGGCCACGAGGACGTCGGTGTCGGTGAACTCGCGCGGCTCCGGCGAGGAGACGACGAACAGCCCGTGGTCGCCGATCGGGCGCAACACGAGACTCTCCGCCGGCGAGGACTCGTCGAGCGGCTCGTACGTCGAGAGCTCGTCGACGACGACCGACTCCTCGCCGTGAAAGGCCTCCCACGCCAGCGCCGCCCGGCTCCCCTCCGGCGCGTCCCGGTCGTAGGACGGCTGCGTCTCGAACAGCGCGGGGACCGACTGGCCGAGCGCGGCCGGTTCGAGGCTATCCCCGTCCGCCGTTCGCAGGTGGATCCCGCTGAGCCCCGCGTCGATCAGGTCGTCGACCGCCTCGACCGCCAGTTCGGCCGCCTCCTCCGTGGTCCGGGTGTAGTTGAGCTCCCGCGTCCACTCCCGGAGCCGGGAGAGGGTCCGCTCGCGCTCCTTCCGCTCGGAGACGTCGCGCGTGGTGACGACGTACCCCTCGACGCCGTCGGTCTCGATCCGGTCGCTCCCGACGGACTCGAGCCAGCGATACTCGCCCTCGGCCGTCTCGAACCGGTACTCGGCGCTCGGGGGCGTTCCGCCGGGGTCGACGCTGGCGAAGGCCGACTCGACGGCCTCGCGGTCATCGGGATGGACGTAGTCGAGCGACCGTTCGCCGAGCAGTTCCGACGGGGCGTGGCCGGTCACGCGCTCGCAGGAGGGGCTCAGGTACCGGAACCGCCAGTCCCTCGACAGCACCGCGACCACGTCGCTGGCGTGCTCGATGAACGCCCGGTGTCGGTCGCGCTCGGTCTCGTCGCGGATCACCCCGACGAACTGCCGCTCCCCGTCGACGGCGAACTCGCCGTACGACAGGGAGACGGGGACCTCGTCGCCGTCGCGGCGGAGCGCGTTGAACCGAACGTTCGACCAGTCGACGCCCCGCTCGCCGGTGTCGAGGTACCGCTCCATCGCCTCGCGGTGGTCGTCGCGGTGTCGCTCGGGCATCAGCGTCGTCAGCGGTTTCCCTTCCAACTCCGACGGTTCGTACCCGAGCACGGACTCGACGGCCGGGTTCGCGAACCGGATCACGCCGTCGGTGTCGATCGTGACGATCGCGTCGGACGCGCCCTCCGCGACCGCGCGGAACTGCTCGACCGCCTGCTCGGCGTCCCGCTCGGCACGCCGCTTCTCGACGGCCTCGACGATCCGGTTCGCCAGCCGCTCGTACCGCTCCGTGCCGCCGCTCTTCTGGAGGTAGTCGGTGACGCCGGCGGAGATGGCCTCGCTCGCGACCTCCTCGCTCCCGCGTCCGGTGAAGAGGACGAAGGGGAGGTCGGGGTCGCGCTCGCGGACCGACTCGAGGAACGCGAGGCCGTCCTTCCCGGGCATCTCGTAGTCTGACACGATACACTCGACCTCCCGGTCCGCGAGGACGTCGAGCCCGGCTGCGGCGTCGGCCGCGGTCTCGACCGCCAGCCGGTCCTCCTCGCGTTCGAGGAAGGAGGCGGTGACCGCGCGCAGGTCCGGGTCGTCGTCGACGAGGAGGACCGGAATGCGGTCGGACATACGTCCCGAATACCGAACACCCGGATATAACGGTTTTGGCGTTGACAGGCTCTGTCTCCGAACTTCGCCGGGAGGGGGACCGATTCCGTCGCGTTTCGCCTCGTCGACGCGGCCCGTCGACTCCCCGTCTCACTCGTCGGTCGCAGGGCGGAAGACGACGAGCCGTTCGCCGTCGGTGACGCGCTCGCCGACGCCGACCGTCACCGCGTCCCCGATCGCCGCCTCGGGCGGGGCGTCGTCCGCGTCCTCGCCGTCGGTCGCGCCGCCCCCGTCGCCCTCGCCCCGGACGATCCCCGTCAGGCGCGTCGGGCCGAAGTCGGCCACCGCGGTCGCGTACGGCGCGTCGTCCGCGAAGCGCGGCGAGGGGACGTGGACGACGCTGTACGTCGCCACCGTCCCCGTCTCCGCGAGGGGTTCCCGCGAGAGTTCGGTCGACCCGCACTCCGGACACACCCGTCGCGGGGGGAGCGAGCCGTGCCCGTTCGGGCAGACCAGGGCGAACCCGTCGCCGTCGGCCAGCGCGTCGAGCCACTCGGCGTGGTCGCGGCCGGTCGGCGGCGAGCCGCCGGCCGCCCCGTCCCCGTCGCTCATTCCGCCACCTCCAGCACGTGGACGACCGCGCTGGCGACCGTGCCGCCGGCGTTGTGCGCAACGCCGACCTCGGCGTTCGGAACGTGCTCGCTGTTGGGGTGGTCCCCCCGGAGGAGTCGGGTCAGCTCCGCGATCTGCGAGCCGCCGGTCGCGCCGACCGGGTGCCCCTTCGCCTTCAGGCCGCCGGAGAGGTTCACCGGGAGGTCGCCGTCGGCGGTCGTGATCCCCTCGCGGGCCGCCGAAATCCCCTCGCCCGGCTCGAACAGCCCCAGCGACTCCAGCGCCAGCACCTCCGCGATGGTGAAGCAGTCGTGGACCTCCGCCACGTCGACGTCGGTCGCCTCGACGCCGGCGTCGGCGTAGGCCGCGTCGGCCGCGTCGTCGGCCGCGGGCGTCCGCGCGAGGCGCTCCCGGTCGCCGAGCGCCATCCGGTCGGTCCCCTGCCCGGTCCCCGTCACCGCGACCGGCGCGTCGAGGTCGTGACGCTCCGCGTACTCCGCGGAGACCAACACGATCGCGCTCGCGCCGTCGGTGATCGGGCAGGCGTCGTAGAGGTGGAGCGGCTCCGCGACCGGCGGGGCGTCCATCGCCTCCGCGACGGACACCTCCTTCCGGTACTGGGCGTACTCGTTGGGGACGGCGTTGGCGTGGTTCTTCGACGCGACGTGCGCGAGGTCCTCGCGGCTCCCGCCGTACGCGTCGAAGTAAGCGTTCGCCATCAGCGCGTAGGCGCCGGGGAACGTGACGCCCGAGCGCACCTCGAAGAGGTCGTCGGCCGCGATGGCGAGCCCCTCCGTCACCTCGTCGGTCGGGAGGTTCGTCATGCGCTCCATCCCGCCCGCGAGGACGACGTCGGCGTCGCCCGCCGCGACCGTTCGGACCGCCTCGCGGACCGCCACCCCGGCCGACGCGCACGCCGACTCGTAGCGCGTCGCCGGGCAGCGGACCCCCGCGGCCTCGGCCATCAGCGGCGCCTGATGGCCCTGGTGTTCGGCGAGCGCGCCCATGAAGTTCCCGTAGTTCAGCTCCTCGACGTCGGCCCTGTCGACGTCGGCGTCCTCGAACGCCCGGAGCGCGGCCTCGCCGAACAGGTCCCGGCCGGTCCGTTCCGGGTGGCTCCCGAAGCGCGTGAGCCCGACCCCGGCGACGCGTACGTCTGTCATACACGGACGGTGATCGGGGATGCGGTTTAGCTCTGCCGGAACCGGGGGTTCCGAGGCGCGACCTTCGAGCGCGGTTCGCCGGACGGAAAAGCGGCCGCCGGCTCGAACGCGCCCCGACTCAGCCGATGTACCGCAGGTCGTCGTCCGGCACCGCCGGCCCCTCCTGCATCTCGCGGATCTTGCCGACGACCTCCTCCATCTCCTCGGCGCGGTCCTCCAGGCTCTCGTAGTCGACGGACATGTCGAGGACGGTCTCTAAGACCTCCAGCACGGCGCGCGCGCTCTTCGGGTCGACGAGGTAGCCGCTCGTCTCGCCCATCAGGCAGGCGGCCTCGACCCCGCGGCGGCCGCCGAGCCCGAGCACGAGCCCGGAGACGCCGACGATGCCGCCGGCCGGCTCGTCAGCGCGGAACTCCACGCCGGCGTCTTCGAGGTCGTCGACGAGATCGGCGTCGGAGACCGCGCCGAGGACGGTGTACTCCTCGACGAGCTCGCCGGTGGGGACGCCCCCGAGCGCGAACGCCCGCTCGGCGCCGAACTCCTCGGCGATGTCGAGGAACGTCGAGGTGAGCCGGTAGTGACCCGCGTTCGAGCCGGCCTGGTGGTCGCCGGTCAACACGAGTAGGTCGGCGCCGTCGGTCTCGATGGCGTGGAACTCGGCGCAGGTCAGCGCCGCGACGCCCCCGTCGTCGACGCTCACCTGCGGCGGGAACTCCGTGGCGTACACCCGGCGGACCAGCTCCCCGTCGAACTCCTCCAACAGGTGTTCGGCCGCCAGCTTCCCCACGTGGCCGACGCCCGGTAGCCCCTCGATCAACACCGGGTCGTCCAGTTCCGGCGTCGCGACCGCGTCTATCTCGATGTCGTCCATACCGTATCCGTCCGAGCGGCGGTCACAAGAGCGTGGCTATTCCGATGGCTCGCGGTCGCGTCGGGACGCCGACCCGCGTCGCCGCGTCCACCGGCGACTACTCGGAGCCGCGTCGCCGCGCGCGCCGGCGGTACTCGCCGTACGGGTCCTCCGGGCCGAACGGGGCCGGCGCGCTGTTCTCGGTCGGGCCGTCACATTCGGGACAGCGCTCGCCGAGCGCGTACACCGGGCGGTCGTGAGCGGTCTCCCAGTTCGCGCAGACGCGGATATCTGATTTCACGGGTGAAAAGGCGTCGTGGCGTCGGGTCGCTCTGGGTTACTCGTCGTCTTCGCGCCGCTCGCGGTGGAACTCGCCCACGCCGCCGGCGGCCTCGATGGATTCGCGGGCGCGCTCGGCGGCGGACTCGAGCTGGGCCTCCGCCAGCTTGTAGTCGGGTGCCCGGACCTTGATCCGGTACTCCGGCGAGCCCACGTAGCCGACGTCGAGCTCGACGCCGTCCGGAATCTCGCCGTTCCCCTCGGCGGCGGCGAGCGCGTCGCGCACGTCGTCGACGCCGTCGGGGGCGGCCGATTCGAGGTCGACGTATCCGGTCACGTCGACGTACGGGACGGAGACGTTGTTCCGGGCCGCCTGGACGATGGCCGCGGCGGCCTCCTCGTCGACGTCGACGTCGTCGAGCGCCTCGTTCCCGCTGATCGCGGCCGCCTCGAAGGCGTCGTAGAGGCTCTCGTACTCCGCGAGGAGCGCGTTCGCGACCGTCGCGTAGCGGTCGTCGTCGACGTCCTCGCCGAGCGCGATGAGCATCCAGTTATCGGCCTTCTGGGCGTTCTTCCAGTCCTGAATCGTCTCCTTGCGCTGGTGTTCGTTGACGTCTTTGATCGAGAGGTCGATCTGGTTCGACGACTCGTCGATCTCCAGCACCTTCGCCACGACCGTCTGCCCCTCGCGGACGTGGTCGCGGACGTTTTTGATCCAGCCGGACGCGACCTCGCTGATGTGACAGAGGCCGCGCTTGTCCTCGTACTCCTCTAAGTCGACGAACACGCCGAAGTCGGCGATCTCGTCCACCTCGCCGACCACTAGCTCGCCGGGTTCGGGCCAGCCGCTGTACTTCATATCGGGGAAGCGAGGCGGTTACCGCGCCTCAACGGTTTCGACGATTTCGCCGTGAAGCTCCGCCTCCCCGCCGGTCGGGGTCGCGAGGGTCGTGCCGCAGACCGCACACGACACCGTCGAGGAGGCCTTGCCGAAGACGACCTGTTCGTTCTCGCAGTCGCCGCAGGCGACGCGGTGGAAGTCTCCCGCCATGCTTACTCCTGGAACGTGAGACGGCCGGCGCGCCATCCCTCTCGCATGTGGGCCTTTCCGCAGTCGCCGCAGCGGTACTTCAGGTGGGTCTTCTTCGTCGGCTTGTCGCCACCGGGGACCTTCGAGTACCCGCCGGCGTTGCCGATCGTCGCGAGCGCGCGGCGCTGCTGCCGCGCGTCGCGCTTCATTCCGGTCGCGCGACCCGATCGGACCTTCTCCACCTCGTGCTCGTGGTGGGAGTCACAGTGGGGACAGTACGTGTTGAAGCGGCGTGGCATTTCCATGGATATCGACCTTGAGTCGCGGTTCGTCTCCGACGCTTAAAACGGGTTTGGTCTCGGGCGCCCGCGATCCGGCCCGTGACTTGCTCCCTCGCGGAGGATGTCCGGCCGCAGTCCCGAGGTCAGTCCTCCCACTCCGCGACCGCGCGGACCGGCGACCCGTCCCCGTCGCGGAGCCGGAGCGGGAAGGCGTACAGCCGGAACCGCGCGGGGAGCCCGTCGAGTCCGCACAGGTTCTCGACGATCGGGAGCGAGCCGCGTAAGAGGGCGTCGTGGGCGGGGGTGCCGTCGGGCTCGTCGGGAGTATCCGGGTCCGGATTCGCTCCACCCGCGGCGGGCGTCGGATCCGGCCCGAACGTGTCGAGCCCGACGCCGACGCCCGCGGCCCGACAGCGCTCGGTGGCCGCAGCGGTCAGGTACGGGTGGTCGCGGTACCTGTCGGTCCCCCAGTGCGCCGCCCAGCCGGTCCGGACGACCAAGAGGTCGACGTCGGGGTCGATGGCGTCGGGGTCGGGCAACGCCTCGGCCCCGATCGGCTCCCGCGGCGTCAACGGCCGGGAGTCGACGAGACGCGCGTCGAACGCGAACTTCCCGACGCCGCGCTCGTCGATCGCCTCCCCCTCGGGGAGCGTGTGCCGCGGCGCGTCGACATGCGTTCCCGCGTGGGTTCCGGTGCGGAGTTCGCTCGTGGCGTAGCCATCGGCCTCGTGGGTCGCGTCCGGCGCGAGCGACACGTCGGGGTCGCCCGGGTACGTCGGCATACCCGTCTCGATCGGTCGCGAGCAGTCGCGGAACACGGCCGGCGGTCGAACCGCGGCGGGGTTAAGTCGGTCGCCGGCGCTCCGTGTCGGCCCGCGGCCGCGAACCGAATCGGTCCGCGCCGGACCGTCCCCCACCGCCCCGCGAGGTTCCGCGGCCCGAACGTATTTCCTCCGCCCGCCGCTGCTTCGGTCCATGTCGGAACTGCCGCTGGACGCGTATTACGATCTGACGCAAGTCGGCGAGGTCGCCGTCTCACCGACCGGCGACCGCGTCGCCTTCACCGCGACCGAGTACGATCAGGCCGCCGACGAGGCGGTCTCGTCGCTGTTCGTCGCCCCGACCGACGGCTCGCGAGAGCCGCACCGGCTGACGAGCGCGTCGGGCGCCTCCGCGCCGGCGTGGGGGCCGGACGGCGACCGGCTCGCGTTCCTGGCCGCCCGCGAGCGCGACGCGGAGAAACGGGTGGGCTGGCGGGACCGGGACGAGGACGAGGGAGAGGAAGCGGAGGCCGACGACGACGAGGCGGACGAATCGGCCGACGACGAGCCCCTCGAAAACGGCGACGAGGAGCCGAAGCCGCAGGTGTGGATCTTCGACCTCGCGCTCGGGGGCGACGCCAGTCAGGTCACGGAGCGCGACGAGGGCGTCGCCGGCTTCGACTGGTCGCCCGAGGGCGACCGCTTGGTGATCGAGTCGCGCGACCCGACGGACGAGGAGTCGGAGTACCTCGATCAGGTGCGCGAGGAGGGGGGCCCGATCGAGACGACCCGGCTCCAACACAAGGTGAACGGCGCCGGCTGGACCGACGACGTGACGCGGTACCTGTTCGTCGTCGACCCCGACGACCCCGAGAGCGACCCCCGTCGGCTCGACGACGCGTACGGCGGCGGGGCCTTCGAGGACCTCGCCGGCATGGACCCCGCGTGGGGTCCGGACGGGCGAATCGCGTTCACGTCCTGTCGACTGGACCGCCCCGACGACACCACCGTCCGCGACCTCTACGCGGTGTCGCCCGAGGGCGGCGACGCGGAGCGGCTCACGGGCGGGGACCTCACCCACGGCGCGCCGGCGTGGCGTCCGGACGGCGACGGGATCGCGACGGTCGCAAGCGACCCCGACGACCCGCCGGCGCCGGCGGAGGTGTACCTCGTCGACGCCGCGACGGACGCGGACGCCCGCAACGACCCGGTTTCGCTCACCGGCGGCCTCGACCGGACGGTCGCCCGCGGCGGCGGGATCGAGTGGGTCGACGGCGCGATCTACACCCGGATCGCCGACGAGAGTCACACGCGGCTGGTCCGCGTCGAGACCGACGGCACCGCGGAGCGCGTCTTCGAGGCGCAGGGCCGCGACCGGGCGTTGGCCGGGTTCGACGTCGCCGACGACGGGTCGACGGCCGTGACGGTCCTCTCGGAGCCGGAGGCCGGAACCGACCTGTACGCGGTCGACGTCGACGACCTCGACGCCGCCGGCGGACCGGAGTCGTTCCGGCGGCTCACCGAGGTCAACGAGTCGCTCGTCGACGAGTTCGCGATGCCGGAGGCCCGCCGCGTCGAGTGGGAGTCCGACGGCTGGACGCTCGACGGCGTGCTCTACCACGACCCCGACGTCGACCCAGAGGACGGCGACCACCCGCTCGTGGTGGCGATCCACGGCGGCCCGATGTCGTACGACGAGCCGGTGTTCAGCTTCGGTCACGCCGCGCTGACGAGCCGGGGGTACCTCGTCTTCCGCCCGAACTACCGGGGCGGTACCTCCCGCGGCCGCGAGTTCGCCGCCGAGCTGACCGGGAAGTGGGGGACCGCCGAGGTCGACGACATCGCGGCCGGCGTCGGGTCGCTCGCGGACCGCGGCTGGGTCGACCCCGACCGCGTGTTCGGCCACGGGTTCTCGTACGGGGGGATCGCGCAGGGATTCCTCGTCACGCAGGAGCCGGACCTGTTCACCGCGGCGGCGCCCGAGCACGGCATCTACGACCTCCGCTCGGCGTTCGGCACGGACGACACCCACGTCTGGCTGGAGGCCGAGTTCGGGCTCCCGTGGGAGAACCCCGAGGCGTACGACGCGTCGACGGCGGTGCTGGACGCCGGGAACATCGAGACCCCGCTGCTGGTGATGGCCGGCGGCGAGGACTGGCGGTGCCCCTCCTCGCAGTCGGAGCAGCTGTACGTCGCCGCCCGGAAGCGGGGAATCGACGCCGAGCTGGTCGTCTACCCGGACGAGCACCACAACATCGGCGACCCCGACCGAGCGATCCACCGGTTAGCGAAGATCCTCGACTGGTACGAGACGCACGACCCGGCGGTCGAGGCCGAGTCCGCGGACTGAGCCACGACCGGTCGGTGACGGTCGCGGTCGGACGGTGACGGTCGCGGTCGGCGCGACCCCGCCTCAGCGCTCGACGAACTCCACGAGCACGCCGCCCGTCGAGCGCGGATGGCAGAACGCGACCTCGTGGCCCCACGCGCCGGGGCGCGGCTCCTCGTCGACGAGGTCGATGCCGAGGTCGCGCGCCTCGTCGAGCGCGGCCGGGAGGTCGTCGACCGCGAGCGCGACGTGGTGGACGCCGGGGCCCTCCCGGTCGAGGTAGTCCGCGATCGTCCCGCCGGCGTCCGGTTCGAGCAGTTCGAAGTAGCCGCCGCCGTCGAGTTCGAGGAAGACGATCCGCATCCCGTCGAACGTCTCCTCGTGGGCGACCGGAGCGTCGAGCAGGCCGCCGAACAGGTCGGCGAGGGCGGTGGCGTCGCGGGTCGCGACGCCGACGTGATCGAAGCGCATACGAACCGGATCGGGCGCCCGCGACTTATAATGAGCGAGCGAAGTGGAACACCACTCGCCTCGCCGGGATCCAAAGGCTTGGGTGCGATCCGGGAGTACCGATCGTAGGCCCCCATTAGTGAGCGACTCACAGTCCGACGCTTCGACGGAGCAGATGACGTCGCGGAACATCCTCGGATCGCTGCTCGATAGCGGCCTCCACGAGATGAACCGAGAGCGGTCCGGACTCCTCCTCTCGGGGGTGTCGGCGGGGCTCGACATCGGCTTCGGCCCGCTGATGATGGCGGTCGTGTTGACCCTCTCGCCGGGGACGTTCGGCGACCTCACGACCGAACTGCTGCTGGCGAGCGTCTACTCCATCGGCTTCATGTTCGTTATCTTGGGCCGCTCGGAGCTGTTCACGGAGCACACGACGCTGGCCGTGATACCGGTGCTCGACCGGCAGGCCTCGGCCCGACAGTTGGGCCGGCTCTGGGGCCTGGTGTACGTCGGGAACCTGGTCGGCGGCCTCCTGTTCACGCTGCTCGTGACGCTGTTGCTGCCGGAGCTCAGCGTCGTCGACCCTCAGTCGTTCGAGACGATCGCCCTGAAGCTCGTCGACCACAGCCTCCCGTGGCTGTTCGTCGGCGGCGTGTTCGCCGGGTGGCTGATGGGGCTGCTGGCGTGGCTCGTGACCGCGGCGAAGGACACGACATCCCGGATCCTCCTCGTGTTGATCGTCACCGGAACGATCGGGCTCCTCCACCTCCCGCACTCGATCGCGGGCAACGTCGAGGTGCTGTTCGGGCTGTTCTCCTCGCCCGCGATCACGGTCGTCGACTACGTCGGGTTCCTCGTGTTGTCGACGATCGGTAACGCCTTCGGCGGCGCGGTGTTCGTCGCGCTGCTGAAGTACGGCCACGTCGTCCGCGGCGCGGAGTGAGCGCGCTCCGCGGGACGAGTTCGCCCCGCGAGCCGATCCCCTCCCGGATTCACCGCCCCGGCTTGTACTCCCCGAACTCGTCGCGGAGCACGTCGGAGATCTCCTGAACCGTCGCGTACGACTTCACCGCGTCGACGACGTGTGGCATCACGTTCTCGGTCCCCTGCGCCGCCTCGCGGAGGCCGGCGAGCGCGTCGTCGACCGCGTCGCCGTCGCGGTCGGCTTTTACCTCGTTCAGCCGGTCGCGCTGGTTCTGCTCCTGGTCGGGGTCGACCTCTTCGAGGTCCATCTCCGGCTCCTCGTCCACCTCGAACTCGTTGACGCCGACGATGATCCGCTCGCCCGCCTCGATCTCCCGCTGGCGCTCGAAGGCGACGTCCTGGATCTGCCGCTGGACCCAGCCGCTCTCGACGGCCTCCAGCATCCCGCCGCGGCGGTCCACCTCCTCGATGATCTCGAAGGCGTCCTCCTCGATCCCGTCGGTGAGGCTCTCGACGTAGTACGACCCCGCGAGCGGGTCGATCGTGTCGGCCGCGCCCGACTCGTGAGCGAGGATCTGCTGGGTGCGGAGCGCGGTGCGGACGGACTTCTCGGTCGGGAGCGCGAGCGCCTCGTCTTTCCCGTTCGTGTGGAGGCTCTGGGTGCCGCCGAGGACGGCCGCGAGCGCCTGATAGGAGACGCGGACGACGTTGTTCTCGATCTGCTGGGCGGTGAGCGTCGAGCCGCCGGTCTGGGTGTGGAACTTGAGCTGTTTCGACTTGGGGTTCTCGGCGCCGAACCGCTCCTCCATGATCTGGGCCCACATCCGGCGGGCGGCGCGGAACTTCGCGGCCTCCTCGAAGATGTTGTTGTGGGCGTTGAAGAAGAAGGAGAGCTGGGGGGCGAACTCGTCGACGTCGAGCCCGGCGTCGAGGGCCGCCTCGACGTACTCGATGCCGTCACCGAGGGTGAAGGCGATCTCCTGGGCCGCGGTCGAGCCCGCCTCGCGGATGTGGTACCCCGAGATGGAGATGGTGTTGAAGTTCGGCGTCTCGGCCGCGCAGAACTCGAAGATGTCCGTGATCAGCCGCATCGACTGCTTCGGCGGATAGATGTAGAGGTTCCGCGCGATGTACTCCTTCATGATGTCGTTCTGGATCGTCCCGCGGAGCTGCTCCCGCGGGACCCCCTGCTCGTCGCCCATCGCGACGTACATCGCGAGGAGGACGGCGGCGGGCGCGTTGATCGTCATCGACGTGGACACCTCGTCGAGCGGGATGCCGTCGAAGACGGTCTCGAAGTCGTCGAGCGTGTCGATGGCGACGCCCGAGCGGCCGACCTCGCCCTCGGCCATCGCGGCGTCGGAGTCGTATCCCATCTGCGTCGGGAGGTCGAACGCCATCGAGAGGCCCGACGAGCCCTCGTCGATGAGGTACTGGAAGCGCTCGTTGGTCTCCGCGGCGGTGCCCATTCCGGCGTACTGGCGCATCGTCCACAGGCGCCCGCGGTGCATCGTCGAGTAGACGCCGCGGGTGTACGGCTCCTCGCCGGGGTAGCCGAGGTCCTCGCGGTAGTCGGTCTCCACGTCGGCGGGGGTGTAGAGGGGGTCGACCTCCTGCCCGCCGGTGTCGGTGGTGAACGTCTCCTCGCGCTCCCCGAACCGGTCGACCGTCTCGCCGTAGGTTCCGTCCTCCCACGACTCCTTGGCCTCCCGGATCGCGGCGAGTTCCTCAGGGTCGTACATTACTGAATCGGTCGACCGAACGGGACTTAACGCTTTTCAGGGCGGACCCGGTCGACCGCGGGTCACCGCGCCGCTTCCCCGCCGACCCGATTTAAGTGTCGCGCGTCCGAGGCGCGGGCATGGACGTGCTCACAGATCCCGCGCGCCGGTTTCTGACCGCGACGGCGCCGGAGCACACCCGGATCCAGTCGGAGATGGCCGACCTCGCCGCCGAGTGGGGATTCCCGATCATCGGCCCCGAGGCGGGGGCGGTCCTCCGCCTGCTCGCGCGGCTGACGGACGCGGAACGCGTCTTCGAGTTCGGGTCCGGGTTCGGCTACTCCGCCACGTGGTTCCTCCGCGGCGGCGCCGAGCGCGTGATCTGTGCCGAGTTCGACGCCGACGAGGCCGAGCGGGGCGTGGCGTTCGCCGCCGATTACGGCTACGCGGACCGCGTCACCTTCGAGGTCGGCGACGCGATGGAGACGATAGACCGCTACGAGGGCCCCTTCGACGTGGTCCTGATCGACCACCAGAAGGGGCGGTACGCCGACGCCTACCGGGCGGTCCTCCCGAAGGTCCGGACCGGGGGCGTGATCGTCGCCGACAACGTCACCCGCGGCCCCATCGACTTCGAGGCCCTCGTCGCGCACTTCGAGGCGGGCGAGCCGCTCCCGGACGCGGCCGTGGACGCCGAGACCCGCGGCATCGGCGAGTACCTCGGCACCGTCCGCTCGGACGACGCGGTGGAGACCGCGGTCCTCCCGGTCGGCTCCGGCATCGCCGTTTCGACGGTCGTCCGGTGAAACCGAACGAAACGGTTATCATGTCGAATTGAAAACATCAACTCGGATGGAAGGATTGGACGGAACCGACGACGGCGAGGGACCGCGAGCGGCGTCGATCGTGCGCGTCCTCGCCGTCAACGACGAGTCGGGGTTCGCCGACGCGGCGGCCTCGCGCCTCGAGGCGCGCGACGACCGGACCGAGGTGGTGGCGGTCGAGGGCGCCGAGGCGGCGCTGGACGCGCTGTCGTCGGCCTCGTTCGACTGCGTGGTGTCCGGCTACGAACTGGCCGAGGCCGACGGCGTCGGGCTGCTGGAGACCGTCCGCGACCGACACGGCGACGTGCCGTTCGTGCTGTTCACCGGGTCTGGGTCGGAGGCGGTCGCCAGCGAGGCGATCTCCGCCGGCGTCGATGAGTACGTCCGCCGAGCGGAGCCGGCCGACCCGTACGCGCAGCTCGCGAGCGCGGTCGAGGGCGTGGTCTCGCAGGCGCGCGGCGACCGCCGCCTGGCCGCGCACCTGGAGCGCACCACCGACGCGTTCTGTCAGGTCGACTCGGAGTGGCGGCTGACCTACCTCAACGAGCGGGCGGCGAGGTTCCTGGAGCGCGACGCGGAGACGGTGCTCGGCGAGCGGATCTGGGAGCTGTTCCCGGAGGTCGTCGGCACCGAGGCCGAGGCGGCGCTCCGCGAGGTCGCCGAGACCGGTGAGGCGAACCGGCTGGAACACCACGTCGACCGCCTCGGCGCCGACCTCGTCGTGAACGCGTACCCGACCGCCGACGGCCTGGCGCTGTACTTCCGGGACGTGACGGAGCGCCGGGAGCGCGAACGGGAGCTCCGGGAGCTCTCCGAGCGGCTTCAGCTGGCCGTCGAGGGGGCCGACCTCGGCGTCTGGGACTGGAACGTACGGACCGACGAGGTGCGGTTCGACGACCGGTGGGCCGCGATGCTCGGCCACGACACCGACGAGATCGACTTCGACCTGTCGACGTGGGAGGACCGCGTCCACCCCGACGACATCGGCGACGCCTGGGACGCCATCGAGGCCCACTTCGTCGGCGAGACGGACCTCTATCAGTGCGACTTCCGGATGCGGACGAAGTCGGGCGACTGGAAGTGGATCCGGGACCGGGGTCGGGTCGTCGAGCGGACGGACGACGGCGAGCCGCTCCGGGCCGTCGGCATCCACATCGACGTCACCGAGGAGAAGGCCCGCCAGCGCGACCTCGAGCGGTACCGTCGCATCGTCGACGAACTGCCGGAGTCCGTGTGTATCTACGACGCCGACGGCCGCATCGCGCTCGCGAACGACCACACCGGCGACGTGCTCGAGGCCGATCCGGAGGCGCTCGTCGGCCGCGAGAGCCGGCTCGTCGACCGCATTCGAGCCGCGGGCGACGGCGACCGGTACGACGCGCTCGTCGACGGCGACCGCAAGTCGATGACCGGGACGGTCGAGGTCGACCTGCCGAGGCAGTCCGGGGCGATCGTCGACTACGGGCTGACCCGGCTCGTCATCGACGGGGAGTTCGACGGCGTGCTCGGCATCTCTCGCGACGTGACGGAGGAGCGTCGGCGGCAGCGGCGGCTCGAACGCACCTCGGCGCGGCTGGAGGCGCTGTTCGAGCGCTCGCCGGACATGGTCGACATCCACGACGAGTCCGGGGAGATCGTCGACGCCAACCGGGCGATGACGGAGGCGCTCAGCTACGACCGCGAGGAGCTCGTCGGGATGGACGTCTGGGAGGTCGACGCCGAGCTCGAGCCGGAGGAGGGCGTGCGGCTCTGGGAGGACCTGGAAATGGACGAGACGGTCCGGCTGGAGACGACGTTCGCCCGCGCCGACGGCTCGACGTTCCCGGCCGAGGTCCACGTGCGGCGCATCGACGTCCAGGGCGAGGACCGGTTCCTGGCGAGCAGCCGCGACATCTCCGAGCGCAGGGCGTACGAGCGCCGCATCGAGCGGGAGAACGAGCGGCTCGACGAGTTCGCCTCGATCGTCTCCCACGACCTCCGGAACCCCCTCAACGTCCTCTCTGGGTACCTCCGGCTCGCCCGTGAGACGGGGACCGACTCCTACTTCGACCGCTGCGAGCGCGCGCTCGACGAGATGGAGGGGCTCATCGAGGACGTGCTCGCGCTCGCCAGGCAGGGCGAAGCGGTCGGCTCGTTCGAGCGCGTCCACCTCGGCGAACTGGCCGCCCGCTACGGCGACGACGCGTTCGGATCGACCGACGGCGAGGACCCGTTCGGCGGCGACGCGGGCGGCGGCGGAGCGGAGACCGCGCCGATCGAGGTCGCGGTGGAGGCCGACGGCGAGATCTGCGCCGACCCCGGCCGGGTCCGGCAGCTCTTCGGGAACTTGTTCCGGAACGCCGCCGAACACGGCGGCGAGCGCGTCGTCGTCGGCGACCTCTCCGACGGCTTCTACGTCGCGGACGACGGGCCCGGGATCGACCCGGACGAACGGGACACGGTGTTCGAGAGCGGCTACACCACCTCCGAGACGGGCACCGGCTTCGGGCTCGCCATCGTCCAGCGCATCGTCGAGGCGCACGGCTGGGCGGTCGAGGTCACGGCGGGCGAACGCGGCGGCGCCCGGTTCGAATTCACCGGAGTCGACCGGCCTGAATCGAGCGCCGAGGAGACGGAGCCGCCGGGCGCCGAGGAGACGGAGCCGCCGGCCGACGCGTCCGGCCGGTCCGCGGAGGAGGCGGGGTCGCAGGACTGACCGGCCGGAGCGCGGATACGACCGTGTGCGGCGACGAACGAGCGCGAAAAGCGAAGTACCGGAGAGGGTGAGGACCGACTCAGAACGCGCCGGGGTAGACGCTCACGTCGGCGTGGAGCCCCTCGCGGAGCGCGCTGTGGACGTGACAGATGCCCTCGGCGCGCTCGGCGATGTCGGCGGCGGTCTCGTCGTCGAGGTCGGCCTCGACGTGGACGTCGAACGCGATCGATTCGAGGTCGTCGTCCTCGTCGAGTTCGGCGCTCGCGTCGATCTGGACCTTCCCGAGTTCCTCCTCGCCGCGCTGGCTTCCGCCGACGCGGAGCGCGGGGAGATAACAGGAAGCGTACGTCGCGACGAGCGCCGCGTTCGGGTTCGGCCCCGTCTCGTCCGTCGCGTCGATCCGGAGGTCGAACTCGCCGACCTGACTGGTACTGGCGTACCCCGCTTCGGAAACCGTGGACGTCTCGATGTCTGCCATAGTCGAGTGTCGATTAGTCCCCCCGCCGCTAAAGGCTGCCGACACGGGGCGTCGCTGCCGGCGAGGAGAGCGGTCGACATCGTCGGACGAAAGTCGGAGAACCGCCGAGTCGGACCGTCGACGCCGGGCCCGTCAGTCCAGCGTGTACGTCTCGTCGCCGTCGAGCACGACGGGTTCGGCGGCGGCGCCCGCGGCCTTCACCTCGTTGACGAACTCGCGGGTCTCGATCTCGATCGGCCCGAACGAGTCGTAGTGCATCGGGAAGACGACGTCGGCGCCTACCCAGTCGGCAGCGATGCCGGCGCCCGCGGGCCCCATCGTGAAGTGGTCGCCGGCGGGCAGAGCGGCCGCGTCCGGTTCGAGGTACGGCGCGATCACGTCGACCATCTCGGACATGAGTCCGGTGTCGCCGGCGTGATAGAACGTGGTACAGTCCGGGTCGGACTCCTGGGTCGGCTTCTTGTCGCCGATCACGAACCCGGTCGGCATGCCGGCCGAGTAGTCGGGGTCGTTCTCGATCCCGTTCGAGTGGTCCGCGCGGACCATCGTCACCCACGCGTCGCCGCACTCGACGGTGCCGCCGATGTTCATCCCGCCGGCCGGGAGGGCGTGTTCGAGGCCGAAGTTCTCCTGGACGTACGCGGTCAGCTCCGGGGTCGCGACCACGGTGGCGTCCTCGAACTCGGCCGCGTCCGAGATATGGTCCGCGTGCCCGTGAGTCAGGAGGAGGTAATCGGGGTCGATGTCCGCGGGGTCGACGTCGGTCTTCGGGTTGTCGAAGAACGGGTCGATGAGCAGCTCCGTGTCCTCGACGACGACGTGCCACGTGGAGTGGCCGTGCCAGGTGAGTTCCATGGTACGTTCGGTACATCTCGGCGCGGCGTAATAAAATTCGACGCCGCGGAACTCGTCGCCCGCCGGCGAAAGCAATTAACAGGGACGAACGCGAACGCCGATCAGATGCCCTCCGAGACCAGCGACCCAGGCGACCCGCCGGCCGCCTGCCCCGCCTGCGGCGAGGCGGTGCCGGCCGGGGCGAGTTTCTGCCCCGACTGCGGTGCCGACCTCGGCGACCCGGACGACCCCGCGTACTGTTCCGCGTGCGGCGAGGCGTTCGACGACGGCGACCGGTTCTGTTCGAACTGCGGCGCGTCGCGGTCCGGCGGTGAACGCCTCGCGTCCGAGCCGACGGGCCGCACGCCCGAGGAGTCGGACGGGCCGAACTCGTCCACGTCGCGCTCGGCGTCGACCCCGGTCGAGAGCGAGCGCGCCTTCCGCCGTCGGGTTCAGGACCACCTCGACGCCGGGTGGGAGATCGAGCGGGACGACGGCGACCGCGTCGTCCTCGTCGACCGCGGTATCGGCTCCGTCGGCGTCCATGTCCTGCTGTTCATCTTCACTAGCGGTATCGGGAACGTGCTGTACGGCTGGTGGCACTACTCGAAGCTGGCGGAGCGGCGCCGGCTCGTCCGCGGCGACGAGGCGCCGGCGCTCGCCCCGTCGAGCGTCGAGGACGCGGGGCGGACGGAGGCGGCTACCGCCTACGTCCTGACCGGGCTGCTGTTGCTTATCGGCGGCCTGATCGGCTACTTCGCCGCGACGAGCGGTTCCCCGCCCGCCGCGCTGGTCGGACTCGCGTTCGCCGGTCTCGGCCTCGGCGTCGCCCCGCCGGTCCGCCGGCGCCTCGACCGTCGCCACGGAATCACGGCGTTCGGCCGGCAGAAGACGGTCGACCACCGGATCGTCCGGCCGCCCGAGTCCGTCGACGAGCCCTGCGTCGTCTGCGGCGAGGCGTTCGAGCGCGGCCTCGTCAGGCGGCGCCGCGACGAGACGGTCGCCGCGGGCGTTCCGGTTCGCACCCACTCGATCCGCCACAACCACTACTGCGTCGACTGCGCGCGGTCGGAGGTGTTCGGCGGGGACGGCGGGGCACCGCCGCTCGACGACCTCGCGATCGGTGACGGACGCCTAAGCGACTTCGATGTCGCGGAGGGCGACACCCCGGACGACGACGTCGTGGAGGGCGACACCCCGGACGACGAGAAAGCCGCGGAGACGAGCGACTCGGCGGAGTGACTCGGCGGGATCCACCCGTCGCGGTCGTCGCTTGCCTCTCCGGGAACGCTTTTCGGGCGGCCGCCCGTTCGCTCGCGTATGTACCGCGCACGGTTCCGCGACCCGGCCGGATCGATCCGCGAGGGAGAGTACGACCCGGCGACGGACACCGTCGCCTTCGGCGGCGACGAGTACGCGTTTTCCGACCCCGACGTCGACGTGCTCGCCCCGACCGACCCCTCCAAGATCGTCTGTATCGGGCGCAACTACGCCGACCACGCCGCCGAACTCGGCAACGACGTGCCGGACCGCCCGCTGCTCTTCCTGAAGCCGCCGAACGCGGTGGCGAGCCACGGCGACACCGTGACCGTCCCCGCCGGCAAAGAGCGGATCGACTGGGAGGCGGAGTTCGCGGTCGTGATCGGCGAGCAGTGTAAGGCGGTCGACGCCGCCGACGCGATGGACGTCGTCGCCGGGTTCACCTGTATGAACGACGTGTCGAACCGCGACGACCAGAACCGCGAGCAGAACTGGGTGCGCGGGAAGGCGTTCGACGGCGCCGCGCCGCTGGGCCCCGTCCTCGCCACGCCGGACGAGGTGCCGGACGACGCGGGCGTCGAGCTCCGCGTCAACGGCGAGACGAAGCAGTCGAGCGACCGCGAGCACATGATCTTCGACGTGCCGACGCTGATCGAGGAGATCACGACGTACCTCACGCTCGAGCCGGGCGACGTCATCGCGACGGGGACGCCCGAGGGGGTCGGCGCGCTCTCCGACGGCGACACCGTCGAGGTCGAAATCGAGGGCGTCGGCACCCTCGAACACGACGTTCGGATCCCCTGAGCACCGCTCGCCGTTCGGAGGACTCCCAGTTGTTGCGGCTCGGTACCACACCTCGTTTCCGGTGAACGCTTATGTGGCAGCCCCCAGAGTCGGAGGTATGGAGACCTGTTCGTTCGTCGCCGGTTCGTGACGGTACCGCCGCGGCGCGACGCGGCCGCCCCGCTTCGCGAGGCGGAGCCCGTCGCCCGCGCCGCAGAGCCGCGACCGGAGCGCGAGACGCTCCCCTCTCCGGGCCGACGCGAGCGCCCGACCGAATGTCACGAGACGACGCTACGACGAACGAGACCGCCGAATCGATCGAAACCGACGCTCACGCGGACGACGACGCGCACACAGACGACTCCGGCTCCTCCGTCCTCGAGTCCGCCGCTCCGGACGCGTCCCCCGCCGTCGTCGCGGCGCGGGCCGACGACGACCTCCCGGACACGGCCGAGATCCGGGACCTCGCCGCCGCGGCCGGCTACGCGGTGGTCGGCGAAGTGACCCAGCGGCGCCGCGAGGACCCGACCTACGACCTCGGCCGCGGGAAGGCAGAGGATCTGATGCGGCTCGCGGCCGAGACCGACGCCGAGGCCGTGGTCTACGACGGGAGCCTCTCGCCGGGACAGACGTTCTCGCTCGGCGACCTGCTCCCGACCGGGACCGCGGTGATCGACCGCCCTCGGCTCGTCTTGGAGCTGTTCGCCGACGCCGCCGACTCCCGGGCGGCCAACCGCCAGCTGGAGCTGGCGCGCCTGCGCTACGAGCTGCCCCGGCTCCGGGAGGCGATCGCCCGCGACTCCGGCGAGGACGTGCGCCTCCGGCCGGAGGGCGACAGCCGCGTCCTTGACGTCGAGAAGCGGATCGAGTCCGCCGAGCGCGCGCTCGACGAGATCGCCGACGACCGCGCCGGCCGGCGGGCGGAGCGCCGCGACGCCGGGTTCGACCTCGTCGCGCTGGCGGGGTACACCAACGCCGGGAAGTCGGCGCTCGCGCGCCGGCTCGCCGACGAGTCGGACGACCCCGAGTTCGGGGACGAAGCCGCGCCTCGCGACGCCGACCTCACCGACGCCAGCGAGGGAGGCCCGGCGGACGGGGACGGAGCGCTCGCGGTCGCGGACCGCCCGTTCGAGACGCTCGCCACGACGACGCGGCGGGCGACGGTCGGCGGGCGACGCGCCCTCGTCACCGACACCGTCGGCTTCCTCGACGGGCTCCCCCACGAGGCGGTGCGCTCGTTCCGGACGACCATCGACGCGATCCGAGCGGCCGACTGCGCGCTGCTCGTCGCCGACGCGAGCGACGACCCCGCGGACCTCCGCCGGAAGCTCCGCGCGTCGCTGTCCGCGATCGAGGCGACCGAGGGGCCGGTGATCCCCGTGCTGTCGAAGGCCGACGAGGTCGGACCCGACGGGCTCGCGGCCGCGGTGGCGGCCTACGAGGGCGCGGTCGCCGACTTGGACCCGCGGGGCGCCCCCGTCGTCAACGCCCTCCGGTCGCCGATTCCGGTCAGCGTCCGCGACGGGACGGGGCTCGGCGACCTCGCCGACGCGGTCGCGGACGCGCTCCCGACCGCGACGGCGTCCGTCGAGGCCCCGAACGGCGGCGCCGCGCAGGCCGCGCTCTCGTGGGCGTACGACCGCGGCGTCGTCGCGGACGTCGGCTACGGGAGCGAGACCATCGCCGTCGAGCTCGCGGGCCGCCCCGCCGTCGTCGCCGAGGCGGAGCGGCGGCTAGCGGGGGGCGAGAGGGACCGCGGCGAGGGCGGGCCGGCGTAGTACCGCTCGCCGGGGGATC